>NZ_JBHWBS010000030.1:13770-68543 GCF_042735655.1 Streptomyces sp. NPDC059567
TGACTCGTTGGTCCTTGAGTAGGTCACACCGGGGGGGCGGGGGCCCCCCCCCGCCGCGCCCCCTCTCGGTGTGGGGACGGATTAGGCGGCGGCTTCCTCACACCCGGACAACCACGCGTCCAGGTCCGAACGGCGCACGCGAAGCTGTCCGTTGGGGAGCTTGATCAGACGGGGGCCCTGAGCGCGGGCGCGCATCCGGTAGAAGGCGGCTCGACTCATGCCGAGTTCGGTCAGCACCTCGGGGAGCTTGAGCATCTGCGGGCGTGCCATGGCGGTGCACTCCTTGAGTGAAGTGGCTTGGGGCCTCTTGGCCCCCTTCTGGAGAGTCCGCTACATCCGCTACGCCGCTACATCGCAGGTCAGCGGCGGGTTTTGTGTAGCGGGAAGGTTGGGTGTAGCGGCTACGGCCCGCTCGCGGTGGCCCCGGGTGGGACTTCCGGGGCGTGGCGGCGTAGCCGCTACACCGGGAGGTGCCGCTACGGGAAGAGGGGGTCTGAGCTGGGCTGTAGCGGCGTAGCGGATGTAGCGCCGTCCTGGGGCGGGGCCTGGGGCGGGCAGTAGCGCGTCCACGCGTCGTGGAGGTCGTCGGCGAAGAAGCCCTTGAGGATGCCGCCGGCCGTGCGGATGTTGCGGGAGACGATGCGGGTGTTGTCGCCGGTCATGTACTCGCCAAGCATCTTGGACAGGCGCCGGTTGTCCAGCGGCTTGCCGTGAAGGTCCGCCCACGGGGCGTCTTCGAGGGCGTTGAGCCGGTCGAGGATGGCGACGGTGGGGAGCTTGTCCACGCCGATCAGGACGTGGTCCCGCAGGTCGGTGAGCAGCCGGATGCCGAGCGAGCCCTTGTCGTCGGTCTGCGACGCCTTGACCAGTTCCGCGCAGGCGGCGCGGGCGCGCTCGGGCCAGTCGCCCCCGGCGGCGTCGGCGATGGCGAGCAGGGGTTCCCACACGTCGGCCGGCCGGTCGGTGACCCCGTCGGGCATGACCGGGCGGGCGCCGCCGACGCGGTCGCGGACCTGGTCGGCCCACTTGGCGAGCCGGTCGCGGATGGCGTGGCCCTGCTTCTCGTGGTCGCCGATCCGGTAGGGCTCGACCTTCTCGTTCCTGGCCCGGCGGCGCATCCGGATGATGACGGAGCGGGTCAGGATCGTGTCCGGGAGTGAGCCGAGACCGGCGACGGCGACGGCGCAGTACGAGGGGAAGCCGACCACGGTCTGGTTGGAGCCGTCCCCCACGCACCGGTACATGAGCCGTCCCCGGCGGTGTCCGGCGTTCAGGAAGCCCCGGAGCTGCTCGTTGTCCCCGGCCTTCGGCCCGAACACGGTGTCGATCTCATCGAAGATGATCGTGGGCCGCTCTCCGTCCACCCCGGACACGGCCCGGAACAGGGCGGAGGGTGAGGCGTCGACGGCGGCCATGCTGTTGGGCACCAGGGTCTCGATGACCTCCAGCGCGCGGGACTTGCCCGAGCCGGGTTCCGGGGAGAGGAACGCGATGCGGGGCGTGGAGTCGAACGCGTCGATCAGGTGGGCGTGCGCGTCCCACAGGGCGACGGCGACATACCCGGCCTCGCGGGGGAAGACGTTGAACCGGCGGTGGAACTGCTCGACTTCGGCGAGCAGGGCGGCGCCGTCGATGGGCTGCACGCTCATGCGGCAGTCCTCCCTTCGGTGAGCGGGACCACGGCCCCGTTGCAGGCGGTCTTGTGGGCGGTGTACTCGGGGACCAGAGCCGCCACGGAGTTCGCCCCGGTGGCGGTGCCGGTCTGGCCGCAGGCGCAGGCGTACGCGGCCGTGGGGGTGCCGTCGGTGCGGGTGGACCAGCGGGCGCCGTCGTAGTGCGAGCGGTAGACCGGAGCCGCGTGGATGCGGATGCCGGGCTGGTCCGGTGTCGGGTCGCTGGGGTTCGGGAGAAGGGCAGAAGGGACGCCTTCGGCGACGACCTTCGAGGCGCCCACGGCCCGCAGGTGCCGGGGCTGCTCGGCGACGGCGGGGCGGTCGGTGGTCGGGGTGTTGCTTTTCAGAGGGGGGTTGGGGTGGTCGCTCATGCCGTCTCCCGGGGTCGGGCGTTACGGATGGACCAGTTCAGAGCGCTGCGCAGGGTCGAGCGGCACTCGTAGGGCTTCAGGCCGGCCGCCTCTCCAGCGCTCTGAAAAGCGTCCTCAACCGTGTGCCGGTCGAGGTCGCCCCATGCGACGAAGCGCCCGACGGCGCGGGCGGCCCGGAACAACTCGGCCTCCCTGCCGCCCTCCACGGCCGTGGCGACGGCGGCGGTCTCGCGCTCCAGCACCACGTCGGCGTACCGGCTCGTCCGGCTCGGCATGGACAGCAGTACCGGCCGTGCGGGCTTCTGAGGGGGCGTCAGAGCCTCCAGGAGCCACGCGGGCAGCTCAGCAACCGGGAGAGCGTCCACGACGTCGTACGAGCCGCTGGGGACGATGGAGCCGGGGGCGACGACGTAGCCGCCCCACGCCCGGGTGTCGACCTTCCGGGCGAGCGTGCCCGCCGTCGACCGCAGCCGAACACCGTCCGGGGCGGTGAAGTACAGGTGCCCTCCCCCGCTCGCGGTCCGCACCCGGTAGGTCGCCGGGACGGCCTGCCCGGCGCGCTCGCAGAGCGCCTGCAAGGAAGTCACGCCGTCAGGCGTTCCTTTCACGTCCTTCGGCTTGAGCGTGTCGAGGTCCACCACGAGCAGCCCGGCAGGGCCGGTCGCGACGCCGACGTTGTACGGCCGCATCGTCCACGCGGCGCGGATCAGGTCAGGGTCGAGGGTGGCGCGCTGCTCGGGCACGAGGTGCCCGCCCGCGCACCGCCCGGTGCCGGGGCAGGACGCCTCGGGGTGTCCGGCGGGCCGCTTGTCGCCGGGGCGTAACGGGAACACGGGCCAGCCGCGTTCGGCGGCGTCCAGTGCTGCGCGGAGCAGCGCGGGACGGTGGTCATGCGTCATGCTGGTGTTCTCCAGTCCTCTCGAAGTGGTGCTGGATAGCGAGAGCGGCCCCGGTCTTGGCGGACTTGCGGGGGCCGCTCTCGGCGTTCATGGCGACCGCAACCGGAATAACTGGTTGCGGTCGGTCAGGGAGGCGCGGGTACCCCCTGCCGGATGCCTTGTGGAGGGGGTTTTCGCAGGTGGAGGCGGGGTGCCTCCCTGCCTCCCTGAGAGATCGTTTGTGCAGGTCAGGGCCAGGGATGCGGGTCAGGGAGGGGTTCAGGGAGTTCTCCCTGCCTCCCTGAGGGTTCGGGGGTTGGTTCCCTGTCACATCTGGGCGGAAGTGGAACCGTCGGTGGGGCGGTTGGCGAGGGCGCGGGCGACACGTTCGCGGCCCACGACCATGCGGCCGTCCGACTTGTACGGCTCCGCGCCAGCGTCCTCCAACACCCGCTTGAGGTCCCCGGGCGTCCACGTGCCGTAAGCCTTGTCGCTGAGCGCGGAGAGCCGCTTGAGGACGTCGGCCGTCAGCACCCGGGAGGTGTCGCCGAGGACGCTGTAGATGTCGGCGAGCGCGTCGCGCTCCTCGCCCGGGTCGACGATGTGCAGGGTGGTGACCCCGTCGCGCAGGGCCTTGGCCCGCTCGGCGATGACGCCGGCGGTGTCGGTGTCGATGTAGTGGGTGCGGACCGTGATGGAGGCCTGTCCGGCGGGGATCTTGATGCCGTCCGAGGCGACCACGACGGTGCCTTTGTCGAGCCCGGGGCGGAGCAGGTTCGGCGCGGCGCCGCCGTCGACGGCCTTGTCTCCCAGTGCCATGCGGGCCTGGGAGTCGGTGCCGAGCGCGAGGGACGCGCGGGTGTGGGCGCCCTCGCGGACCAGCTTGGGAAGGTTCTGGTCGGTCGGGTCCTGCGTCCCCTGCCACAGAGTCACGTTCACCGCCCGGCCCTGGTTGTGAATCTTCCGGGCGGCCATGAAGTACCGGGACGTGGCCTTGGACCCGCCGTACTGGCGCTTCTCGCCGTCGACGGCCGGGCACATGAACGCGACCTGCGCCTCATCCACCAGCACGACCAGCGGCGGGAACGTCGTTCCGGGCGGGGCCTGAAGACGACGCTCCATCTCCGTGACCCCACCTTCGAGCATCTCGGTGGCCTCGATGACATGCTCGTCGGTCGGGCCCTGGATCAGGACCGTGGCGAGCCCGTCGAACATGGCCCAGTCCCCGGCGCCCTTCAGGTCCGCCACCCGGAACTCCACCATGCGGTCCAGCGCCAGCCACAACGCCAGCGCACGCAGCGCGGCGGTCTTGCCCTGGTTCGACAGGCCGGTGATGAGCAGGTGGCGCTGATACAGGCTCAGGGTCGCCGCGTCGCCGCGCAGGTCCTGGCCCCACGGGGCGCGGCCCTTGGTGTAGTCGGCGGTCATCGTCTCGTCCGTGACCAACGGCGACGGGCCGATGGGCTCGTCCAGCGCCCCGGAGTCCGCGATCCACAGGCGGACGGTGCGGGCGGCGGTCGGCAGGGTGATGAACACCTCGTGCTCGTGCCGCGCGAGGTTCTCCGCGAGCTTCCGGCGGCGGCCCTGCACTTCCGCCGTCGACACTCCGGACGGGAGCGTGACGTCGACCTCGACACCGCATCCCGCGATCCGGATCGGCCCGAGCATCGCAGCACCCGCGTCGCCCATCTCCTTGATGGCGTTCCGCAACGGCGCCACCCCCAGGTCTCGCAGCGCGGTCACGACGATGGACGGGGTGATCGGCGCCCCCGCGTCATCCGCGCGGGCGCTCGTGGGGAGGGCCCACTGCGGTGCGGCGCCCCGGTGCCGACCGACCGCCCACACCCCCGCCAGCGCCAGCCACGGACCGACCGCGACCAGCGGCCCCCACAGGATCGTCACGAGGGTGACAAGCAGCCGGATCAGTTCCACCAGCGCCATGAGCGGGGTGAAGACGTCGCCCGCGTCCTTGTTCGCTATGGCCAGCGCGACCCCGATCGCGATCAGCGCGCCGAGTCCGCCGCCGACACCGTAGGCGGCGCCCTTCACGAGCTTCTCCGGGGCCATGAGGAGATCCATGCGCCGCCGGTGGCGCTGCTCGCGGAAGCGGCTCAGCCGCTCCTCCCAGTCGCCCGCGGCTTCGTAGTTGCCCGCCGCTTCGGCCGCGCGGAGCAGCCGTTCGTAGCGGGCACCCGTGCGGCCGTCCCACGCCCGGCGGGTGACGATCCTCGTCCCGCCGACGACGTACGAGCCGTGCCGGACCACGGCCCGGCCGGTGCCCTTGGTGCGGTCGTGGGTCGCCACGCGGACGACTGCGCGGCCGGTGCGCTTCCACACCCGGACCGGCTTCACCGGTACGGGCATCACCGCGACGGGCGCGGCCGGGGTGGTGGTCGGGGTGGTGGGGTCTTCGGTCTGGGGGTCTTTGAACAGGGGGATGACGTTCTCGGTCATGCTGGTCTTCTCCTGCTGCTCGAATGGGTGGCGGTGCAGGGCCCGGGGCGGCCCGATTCCTTGGCCGGGACGGCCGCCCCGGGACACAGCTACTTCTTGCGCTTGTCCTCTTCGCGCTCGGCGCGCTTGCGGGCCCGGTCGAGGATCCGGTCGACCTTGCGTTCCAGGTCGCTGCGGTCGACGGTCTCGCTCGCGAGGCAGCGCTTCGCCATCCGGGCGACCAGGAGCGCGACCCGGGCGTGCTCGCCTGCGGTGAGCTTGGGGTAGTTGGGGTCGGGCGCCGCCATCAGTTGGCCTCGTCGTTCCGCTCGGTGGCCTCGATGATCGCGGCGTGGTCGAACGCGAGCGGCGGCAGGTCGCACAGGGGCCACCACTCGGCGCGGGTCGCGTCGTCGCCGGCCTCGACGATCGTTCCGGGGATGACGGTCAGGTGGTAGGCGACGGTGATGTACCGGCCGCGCGGGTCACGGCCGGGTTCGTCGAACACGCCGACCTGGGTCAGCTCCTGCGGCGCCGCGTACACGCCGGCCTCTTCGGCGAGCTCACGGGCAGCGGCGGCCCGGCTCGTCTCGCCGGGGTCGACGTGGCCACCGGGCAGCGCCCACTGCCCCTTGAAGGGGTCCCAGCCACGCTCGATCAGCAGGACGTACCCGTCGGTCCTGGTGACGACGACATCTGCGGTGTAGCGAATGGTCTCGAACGTCTCGGTCATGTTCTCTGTCCTTCGTTGGATGGGGGACGCCAGAGGCGCATTCAGCTCGGCGGCCTCGACGATCGCGGCGGCGGTGGCGAGCTGCGCCCACACGGCCGCCTGCTCGACGACGGTGGGGTCGAGGTCGAGCGGGTGCTGACTGGTCAGGAGGTGTTCGGCGCGGGCGCGGTAGTCGTTGCTGGTCACAGCGGCGGGGTCCCTTCCGGGCCGGTCTGTCCGGCTCCCCTCACCGCCCGAGCCGGTCGGGCGGATCGGGCAGCCGTCAGGCGGGCCGCAGTTCGTGGCTGTGGCACAGGACCGGGGCGATCCAGGGGCTGATCCGGTCGACGGTCCACCGCCCGTCCGTGAGTGGCCCCGGGGGCACCTCGTCGAGGATGCGGCCGGTCTTGCCGACCGCGCGCGGGTCGTCCTCACAGGCGACGATCAGAACGGTCTGTCCAGCGCGGAACATGGTCACCGCCCCTTCCGGCGGGCCTTGCGCACCGTCTCGGCCGCAGCCTTGCCATCCGGGCCACCGACCGACTTCACGACGGTGACGACGCCCCAGGCGAGGCAGACGGCAAGGAACGCGAGGATCGCGAGGTTGGCCGCGATGGCTGTCAGCGCACCGACGAGCAGCGGGCCGAAGTAGACCCCGGCCGCGACCGCGCCGGCACCCACCCCGGAACCCAGCGCGATCCGCTGGACGGTCCGGTCGGGCGGCGCGTGGTGAATGTGCTGGTGGACCACCTGGGGTGCGGCGGTCGGCTTGTGGATGGCGGGCAGTTGGTCGGCGTAGGCGTAGGTGCCGTCCGCCAGCCGCACCAAGGGTGCGGGCTCGGGCAGGTTGCTCACGGCTGTGTCCTCTCTGACTGCGGCTCGGGGTAGGCGCAAGGGGTGCACATGCCGAGCGAGACCGGGATGCGGTACCCGGCATCCCGGCGGCAGTTCGGGCAGATGCGGCGGGCCGCGTTCGCCCTCGCCAGCGCGGCTCGCTTCGGTTCGGTCATGGGGCGTACGGGCTTGGCCTGGTCGATCCGGTACAGGTAGGCGACCAGCGGGCCGCGCCGGCGGCGGGGGCGTTCGAGCTGTGCCACGACCGGCTGACCCCCGGGGCGGAGGCCACGGGCCCGAAGTTGCCGGAACGTGGCCAACCCCACGGGGGCGAGGCGCCACGGGTACACGGGGAGGGTGCCCATCAGCCGACCGCGACCGGCTCAGGCGCCGGTACGGCGGTCCGCTCGGCCCGCAGGGTCTCGCGCAGCATCCGCGCCTTGTCCGGGGACGTACGCAGAGCCTTGCGGATACCCTCGGCCGTCAACTGCTCGACCGACCACGACTCCGTCAACTGCCGCGCCTCAGCCAGCAGTTCATCGACCGTGCGGCGCGGGCGGGTCGATCGCGCGACGTCCGGAACCCGACCGGTCGCCCGACGCGGAACCGACTGCTCAGCCGCGACCGCACGAACACCGACCCGATCGGTCGACTCCCCATCGAGCGGAGAATCGACCTCCTCGTGCCCGTCGACGGGGACCGGTCCGGCCAGCGCGGGTACCGGCTCCGGGGCGGGTTCGGCCAGGCCAGAGGTAGACCGTTCCGTGTCGATCTGAGTCGATTTCTCCGTATTCGCGGGGTCGATCGGTCGATGGTGCAGGACCTTGGCGACCAGATCGGAGCCGAAGTAGATCGACCCGACCGGCAGGCTCGTGGCGAGCAGGACGAGCAGCCAGTTGACCGGGTCCCAGTCGGCCAGCCGGGTCCAGTCGACCGACTCGCCGTGGAGCTCCGGCACGAGACCGTGCACGAAGTTGAGGACGAGCGAGGCGGCGGTGTAGGCGGCCAGGACCCGCAGCGCGAACCGCTTGTCCGCCCGATCGGTCAGGACCAGGGTGGCGACCAGGGCCAGGGCCATCAGGCCGTCGACCACGAACGGGTAGAGCCTCGCGCCCGTCTCGTCCGCGCCGACCGCAGTGGCCACGTCCCGCAGCGCGTTCCAAGAGACGCGGAACGCCATACCGACCACGGCGACCAGAGCGAGGACTAGCAGCGTCTTACCGGCCCGGTTCACGCCGCCTCACCCGAACCGAGGCGGTTCGTGAGGTCACGGCGAGCCGCCATGACCCGGTTACGGGCCCGGCGGATACGCCGCTCGTCCAGCACGGTGGCCGGCCGGTCGATCGTCATGATCTCCGCGTCGAGCAGGTCGACCTCCGCCCGGATCAGCGGCATCTCCTGCTCGATCGCGTCCAACTCCGCGTCCGACGGCTCACCGTCGAACGGGGTGGCCGTAACAACGGCCTGAAGTGCAGCGATGGACTTCATTGGGTGTGTTCCTCTCAGACAGGAACGGCCCGGAACGACCCCCCGGTGCTCCAACACCGGGGGGTCTCGCCGTTGGAACCATCCGGCTCCCCTCGGCCCCGCCCGTACGAGACGGGCGGAGGAGGCAACCGGCCGCAGCGATGCACTGCGAGTAGTTGGGTGCGCGGACCTGTGCCGCGCCGGCCGCCTTGTTGTGCCTAAGGACAGGCGGCGAACCCTCATCACGCTGTTCAGTTCTCAAGGAACGACCGCTTCCTTCAAAGCCGTTTCACGGACTCCTCCAGGCGGCACATGCCCTGACCTGCGTCGATGAGGACGCAGCTCACCCGTTCAGCCTGACTTACTTGGCTAGCCCGGTGGGCACGAGAACAACGTAGCCAGCTTGGCTAGTCACGTCAACACTTGGCTATCCAAGCTGTCCAGATAGTCAGGTTGGCCGTAGCATCGAGGCATGAACTTCGTGCTTGAGCCTCTGGACCCGGACGACGACCGACCGCCGTACGAGCAGGTGGCCCGCAGCCTGGGCGCGGCAATCCGCACCAGGAAGTTGGGGCCCGGGGAGAAGCTGCCGTCGCACGCGAAGCTGACGGAGCACTACGGATTCGCCCGCGCCACGATTCAGCGCGCGATCCGCGACCTGGAGGACGAAGGGCTCGTCGTCTCACGCAAGGGCAGCGGCGTCTTCGTTCGGAATCGGACAGAGCGGCCGGCGGGCCTCCGGCCCTACGTCGAGCAGGCATTCGCCAGTCGACACGTGACGATCGACTTCGCCGGGTTCTCCAGCGAGACCCTTCACGGGGCTCTGCAAGAGCCGCTCGACAAGATTCGTGTCGGACGGCTCACCCCCACGAGTATCCGAATCCGGATCCTCGTACCTGACATGGCCGTCCCTCAGGCAGCGCCTGTACGTCGAGAGGACTGCGCCGATGACCCGCGTCTACGAGCGCGAATGCACGACATCATGGCCAGCTACACCCGCAGCATCTCGGACTCGATAAGCGAGCTTGAACACCTGGGCCTTGTCCAGGAGAGCAGCGTCAGCGTCCGGGTCCACAGCGGCACGCAGTTCTTCAAGCTCTACGTGATCAACAAGGAAGACGCGTTTTTCGGCTACTACCCGATCCGGCCGAACAAGGTGGTCGCGCAAGGTGAAGTCATCGAGATTTTCGACCTCGTGGGCAAGGACACGATCCTGTTCCACCACTCCGTCAACGAGGGCGACTCGTCTAGCGGGGCGCAGCAGGTAGAGCAGGCACAGATGTGGTTCGACAGTGTGTGGGAGACGATCGGAAGGGACCGCAAGCCGGATGCGCTCTGACTCTCTGACGGGCCTGCTCGAACGATGCGATGCCGTGTTGTTCGACTTTGACGGTCCCATCTGCAACGTATTCCGGGGGGTCCCGGCCCCGGGCGTCGCCCGAGAGCTTTCGGACCTCCTCGCCGAACTCGCCCCGGGGTTTGAGCGTCAGGCGCGCGCCACGGACGATCCGATGGAAGTCCACCAGCTCTCGGCGCAGGCAGGGAAGAGCGTCCTGGCGGCCGTCGAGGCTGCGCTCACTGCGGCAGAGGTGAGGGCTGTTGCTGTCGCCGGGCTACCCACCGAGGGTGCCGTCGAAGCGATGAAGGCCGCAGGCGAGTCGGGAAGGCGCGTGGCGGTCGTGAGCAACAACTCGGCTGAGTGCGTGCGCGCCTACCTCGCGTCGAACGGCCTCCTTGGCGTCGTTGACGAGGTGGTCGGCCGCCCAGTCCTGAGGCCGGACCTCATGAAGCCGTCGCCTCATCCCCTGCTCGAAGCCGCCGCGCTCCTCGGCTCCACCCCAGAGCGGACCGTCCTCATCGGAGACTCCGTGTCCGATATCGAGGCGGCCCGAGCAGCGGCGGCGACGAGTATCGGCTTCGCCAACAAACCGGCGAAGGAGGCGGCTCTCGACGAGGCCGGCGCGGACGCGATTGTTCTCGACATGAGCGCCGTCGCGCGGGCACTCGCCGAACCGAGGCCCTGATGCCCTATGGGCCATGTGTGGGCCAGGAGCGGCGTGCGGCGCCACGGATTTAAGGAAGGCCCAGGTCAGAAGGGGAGTTGTCGCTGCACGCCAGTCGGTCTTGAAAACCGTCGTGGCAGCGATGTCACCGTGGGTTCAAATCCCACACCCACCGCATGTGAACGGCCCCTGACCAGGTAAATCGGTCAGGGGCCGTTCTCGTGCTCGCTGCCCGTACATCACCGCGGTTCCCTGCCGGTTCCCGCTAGATCGGGCACGGGAGGGGCACGGTCACCTTCTGATCCGTAGCTCTAGCGGGATCGGTCAGTGAGGCTCATACCGGCCGCGTCGAAGCCCCGGACGGACGCTATCGGGCGGGGTCGGTTGCTGTGGTCGCGGTACGCCGCTGCTGTACGCGATAGCCGAGAACCGCTGTCGCCAACGCGATGACGTTCGTCCAGACCGTGACCAGATCAACGGGCATGAACACGGAGATCACGACAATCACAAGCACCGTGACACCCCAGGGCAGGGGGGTGCGGTTTGACAGGCCCCGAGGGGCAAGGGTGAAACTCATAGTTGAGCCTCCAAGGTTCAGCGCCCACCCCTACCGCCAGGCCGGCAAGCTGCAGCGGTTCGGGTGGGCTTCTTTTTCGGCTGGGCACCGCCAAGGTGCCCTGCCCGCCACGGCGTGGCAGTGGCACTACTTCGTTACCGTCCGTAGTGCTGGGCAGATGGTTGCACGCGCCGTGACAGCATCCAAGCTGACTTTCCACAGCCCCTGTGCATAAGTGCCCATAAACCTGTGGGTAGTTGTCGGATTCCTGTGTACGAATCAGGGGACGCGACTGTGGACTCGTCAGCGACTGCGGCCGTTGACCTGCGACGACGCTTTTCACGTTCTGTGGATTAGAAAAAGATCTGTGGATGAACCAAGATCAGAACAATCAGCGCGGCCAGAGATCCCGGTTCGCGCTCTGCTCTGGCGGCCTGGTAGCCCTCAGTTGGCCACGAAAGGCCGAATGCGCCCCTTCCATCCATGGCCAGAACTGCCCTCTGCTGAGGGATGGAGGAGGTTTCGCGTAGAGCGGGTCCACTCGACGATGCGTGGGGCATGAGGCACGACAGCCCATGTGTCGCCGCCGAAGCTACTCCGACTGGGCCGTACCCCGACGCGACACGACCTTGTGAAACCGATCAAGGGGGTTGATCACGTGGCCTCGACGGCGTCGAATGCATCGCCGGCGAGTCTCCTGGGCGTCCTGGGTGCCGCGAGCCTCGTATTCGTCCTCGTCAAGGTTCGGGGTCAGCTCGGCGCTCTTCACGAACTCCGCCATCCTTACGTACTGATCCTCCAGCGTCAGGGATCGCTCCTGGGTCGGCCACCGGCCGAATCGCTTCTGAACCGCCGTCCTGCCAACACCGAATGCCGCTGCGATGCGACCCCACGAATAGCGCTGCGTGCGGGCCTCGGCTACCACGTCGCCAGCTACCCGCTTGGCCGCACCTTCTACGAGGGCCGCTGCCTCACACACGTTCATGCCCTCGGTTGAAACGCTGAGCAACCGGATCGCGAAGCGAACTGCTGCATCAGCAAGATCCTCGTGATCCATCACATCCCAAGGCTCGTGATGCCAAGCGGGATCTTCATAGGACACCCACGGCCATGGCCGAGTGGGGTCGAAGGTGGTGTTGGGCGGATTTCTGACCGATGGATTTTCCCCAGCTTCTGGGCTCATGCGTCCACTCTACGTGGACGCTTCATAGACAGAAAGCGCTTACCTGTCGGTGTGGTACGTCAACATGGAAACCGACGGCGGAGCTGGCCTCAACGAGTGACGGCTCCCTGCGCCAACAGGAAGCCGTCGATGGTGAAGAGCTTCAGACCAAGGAGGTCCTATGCCCGTACCCAGCATACGGCGGTGGTGCGCCGGGCTGCTTGATCGTCCCGCACGCCTCGCTCGACGCAATGCCAGGCATCTGCCAATGGCGGGCGTTGCTGTGGTGATCTTTGTTCTCGTACTTCTCTGGCCGACGATGGGCACACCTGCCGCCCTTGCATTGACGGTGATCACGCTTCGGCGTCGCGTCTAGGGCCTCGCCTCAACCCCTACCTTCCCCAACTCCCATCCCGTCTGCCGTCGACCCACACGTCAGTGGAGCGGGCGCGGTGCCGGGCGTCCAGGTGGAGCGCGCCACTGTACGAACGACCTGGACGCCCGGTGCCGTGTCTGCTCGGCTTGTCCTGGGTCGATGGCAGACGGGATGGGAGTTCCCCGCCTCAGCACCTCACCGGCCGGCACCTGCGTACGGTGCCCCCGCCATCCCGGAGCCTGAGGCCCCCGCCGGAGGCATGTCGGTGACCTTGGAATCGGCGGCCGTTGGGGCTCGACTCATGCCCTTGGGCCTATCCCGTCTTGCAGGGGCGGGCGTCGGCGCAGCGGGGGCGGAGCGGGCCGAAGGCAGGAGCGTCGCCCCGAGCGGAGCCGGGAAGCCCGCCCGGCGGAGCGGCAGCGCAGCCGGGTGCTTGATGAGGTAGAGAAACCTGTAACAGCTCCCCTATGGGCGGATGTACGCGATCGACGCGTCGTCGTGCTGCTTGCTTCGGGGCCATCGGCTGAGATCGGGGTCGGATCGCTCCGCTTCGCGGACTCGCCGGATCACGTCGTCGGGGCCGCTGCGGGTGAGTTGATCCAGACAGCCCCGCCAGTCCGTCGCGTGGAACGTGGCCACGAGTCGCGCCGCGCCGTCGGTCAGCAGTGCTGCGGCCTGGACATCGGATGAGCTCTCGACGCCGGTGAGAGCCTGGCTTGCTGCTGCCGGGTCGGCCGCTGCCACCCAGTACCCGCCGGGAGTGTTGCGCAGACTGCGTTCCTCACTGACGAGGGCCTGATGTGCCGCTCTCTGCGCTGCTGATCCAGGAGCCGTGGCTGCGAGAGCTTCGCGGGCTTGCGATGCCACGAGGGCAAGACGGTTGTCTGTCGCGGCCGTGACGATGCCGTTGCTGTCCACCAGGATCGTGCAGTCTCCCAGGACCAGCCATTCGAAGAGATCACGTCGCACCCGTGCCACGGCTACCGTCGCGGATGGCGAGAGTGGATCATCGACAGCGCAGGTGTCGCGGTGCAGATCAGCCGTGGACTCGATGGCATGGGAAAGGCAGTCCACGAGTGGAGCCTCCTGTCGGGCAGCCTCGGTGTGGAGGCGGGTGCCCAGCTCCTGTACGTACCAAGCGACTCCGTGCTTGCACCCGGACTCCATGCCCGGCGCCATGCCGGCACCGTCCACGACCACCATGGCGGCGGGGCTGGACAGGACGAAGTCCTCGTTAGCCCCATGGGGTCGCGCGCAACTGGCCTGGCGTACGAGCACGTTAGGTCGATTCGTGGATCAGGACATCGCTCAGGGCCCGGCTGCCGGTGATCGCCTTGGTGCCCGGCTCGTAGTCGGCGGCGACCACCATGGAGAACGGGGCGGTACCCGCCTCCTTGTAGACGCTGGCGATGTTCTCGGTCAGGAAGTGGGCAACACCCAACGAGCCCACGGCGTGAACGCCCGCGATCAGGAGGAATGTCCCCTGCCCGTCGGGCTTCGGCAGCCGACCGAGATAGGCGATGTCCGTCGGCGTCGGGTCTTCTGGGCTGTCGGTGGGCGAGGTGTGGACGGTGCCGCTGGCCCGCTCGATCAGAGCCCAACGCCCGTCCGGCAGAGTCTCGAAAGCCAAGTGCGGATCGTTGCCGAGGGCTTCAGCGGTGACAGGAGACGTCTTGGGTCCGCAGACGACGATGAGGTCGTCGCGGTTGAGGTCGATCTCGCCTGAGGTTGGGATGTAGCCCAGGTCTCCTTCGAGCTGGAGCTGATGTGCCAGTGCGAGCAGCTTCTGACCCGTGGAGCTGTCTTCGAGCGCCACGTAGTCCCGCTCTCCCGGACGCATCGGGACGAGTACCTGTACGTCCTGCGTGCCGAGGAACGCTCGCTCCGGCGGCGGGCCGGCGTCTCGGAGCTGGGCCACGCGTGCGCGGCTGACGCCCATCAGCTTCGCCACGTCCGCCATCGAGTGCCCGTGATCGCGAAGCCAAGCGATGCTCTCCTTGCGCATGCGTGAGGTCTCGACAACGGCGGCCTGGAGTTCCCCCATCAGGTCCACGGCGGCCTTCACGCGAAGCGCGTGATCTTGCATGGCGGCGACGCGTCGCACTTCGTCAATCACGGCGCACACCTCGCGGATACGGACGGGGAACTGTCTTCATACCCAACATGCTAAGGGGGGCTTGACACCTCGCACCAGTCGCGTGCATCTTAGGTGGTAACCCCCCCTTAGCGGAGCGGGGGTTCGACGCTCGGGCTGTTAAGCCCCCCTTACCGGGAGAGTGGAAATGCCGTCCTTCAAGATCGACCTTTCGACCGCCGTGGTGTTCGTCGCGACCGCCCCGACTCCGAAGCTCGTGAGCAAGCAGACCGGTGAGCGTGCCGTCGACCGGGAGACCGGTGCGGGTCTGTCCACGGTGGGCCTGCTGATCTCGGACGAGGGGGAGGGCAACCTCTACCAGGTCACGGTTCCGGAGACCGGTCTCCCGGCGGGCCTGACGCCCGGCATGCCGGTGTCGGTGATCGGCCTCAAGGCCCGGGACTGGGAGAACACGTTCAACGGCCAGGCCCGTCACGGCATCTCGTTCCGTGCGGTCGCCCTGACGGCCGGGGTCTGACCATGGTGGATGTGTCGACGTTATGGGAGGTCGGTCTCCCTCTGGCTGGTGCTGCCGGTGGACTCGGTTACGCGAAGGCTCGTGCGCCGCGTGTGTTCTGGTCGCTGGTCGGACTGCCGGTCGCGCAGGTGCGGTTCACGATGACGTATCACTCCACGATGGATGTGTGCGGGCTGACGGTTCAGCCGTCTCGCCTGCGGGCGTTCATGGTCCGCAGCGTTGCCCGCCGCAGTGACGTGCAGCCGGTTCCGCCGAAGGTCCGGCGGGTGCGGGGTTCGTCGACCGGGATGCGGGTCACGCTCCGCCTCCCTGCCGGTCTTGAGCCCGCCGACGTGGTCGCGGCCTCCGAGCGGCTGCGGCACGCCTGGGGTGTCCACTCGGTCAACGTGGTGGAGACCAAGCCGGGGTTCGTCGAGCTGCGGATGACCGGCTACGACGTTCTGCGGCGGGTGAAGATGCCGCGCCGCATTCCGTCGGGCCCGATGACGGTTCCGGTCGCGCTGCGGGAGGACGGCACTGCATTCGTACGGGACTACCTGAAGGTCCCGCACGCGCTGACGCTCGGCGCGAACCAGTCGGGGAAGTCCATGTACCAGCGCAATCTGATCGCCGGGCTCGCCCGGCTGCCGGTCGCTCTGGTCGGGATCGACTGCAAGCGTGGTGTTGAGCAGCGCGGATACGCGCCCCGGCTGTCGGCCTTCGCGACCACACCCGAGGAAGCCTCAGGGCTCCTGGATGCGCTGGTCGGCGAGATGGAGGCCCGCTTCGACCTGCTCAGCGAGTTCGGCGTCGCCGATGTGTGGGCTCTGCCCGAGCAGGTGCGGCCCGCGCCGGTCGTGCTCCTGGTGGACGAGGTCGCGGAGCTGTTCCTCATCGCAGCGAAGAAGGACGAGGACCGCCGGGACCGGATGGTGACGCAGATGATCCGTCTCGGGCAGCTGGCCCGTGTGGCCGGCATCTTCCTGGAGGTCTGCGGGCAGCGGTTCGGCTCCGACCTCGGCAAGGGCGCCACCACGCTTCGCGCGCAGCTCACCGGCCGCGTGGTCCACCGGGTCAACGACAAGCAGACCGCTGAAATGGGCCTGGCCGACATCGCCCCGGACGCTGTGGTGGCGGTGACGGCGATCCCTCCGGACCGGCCCGGTGTCGCGGTGGCCGGTGACTCCTCCGGCGGCTGGTCCCGCATCCGTACACCTGAGTTGAGCGCGGCCGACGCTGCCGCGACCTGTGCCCAGTACGCGCACCTGACGCCGGACCTTCCGGCCCTCGCCGCGTACCGGCCGTTGGCCCCCGCCCCCGCCGAGTCCGTCGAGCCGCCCGTGCCGCTCGTGAAGCCGATTCCGGCGACGGACTGACACCCCTTTCCCTCCCGGTCGGCGTGACCGTCTCGCGCCAGGTCCCTACCCCACCCATGCCTGAAACCGGAAAGGAGCACGCCCTGTGCAACGCGCCAATCAGGCGGCGATCCGCAAGGTCCAGCGAGCCGTTGATGCCGGCGACTTCACGAAGGCGCTCAGCATCGCTCGCGCCGCCTACCGCGCAGCACCGGATGACGCCGCACGTGAGGAACTTCTGCTCTTCCTCGGCCCCCGCGCCGCCAGCACGCCCGATGACCAATGACCGCCCGGAGGTGAAGACCATGGCGCGCTCTATCCGCCTCGACGCCGTGCTCATCCAGGCCGTCATCGCCGGGGCCCTGTCCTTCTCCCACCTGCACGACCTGGCACAGGCCGCCGGACAGGACGGCTGGAAGGCGTGGGCCTACCCGGTCAGTGTCGACCTGCTGCTGGTCGCCGCCTGGCGCCGGATGCGTACGGACGGGGGCAACCGCGATGCCTGGCTCTGGTTCGCCATCGCCCTCGTCGCTTCACTCGGCGCCAACGTCGCCACCGCCGGAATGCTCGACATGAACGACGTTCCCCCGTGGCTGCGCATCCTCGTCGCCGGGTGGCCCGCGCTCGCGTTCCTCGGCGGCACGCTCCTCGCCCACGCACACGCCCCCGTGCCAATGCGGGAACCGGAGCCCGTGGAGGAATCCGCGCCGGATCTGAGCGTGGGGCGCGCTCCGGAACCGGCGCCCGAGCTGCCGCCGGCCGATCCGTCCCCGCAGGAAGTAGGCCCGGATCCTGCCCCGTTGGCGCCCGCCGTCCCGGTTCCGCCCGCGCTGCTCGACCACGCCCGGAAGATCGCGGACGCCCACCACGCCCAGACCGGCGCTCCGATCGACGCGGCAACCCTCCGCGCCCGCCTCGGCCTGTCCGCCGCGCTGGCGGACTCGATCGCCCTCCAACTCGCCTGACACGAAAGGAGAAAGACCCATGCGCCCGAACCGCTTCCACAACGTGATCCGCATCGGCCCGGTGCAGGTCGGCACCCACCACGACGGCCGGGGCCGAACCAAGCACACCGCCGTGTGCACCGCCCCCGGCTGCGACTTCTCGGCCGACTACAACACCCGCGCCTCCGCCGAGCTCGCCGCCCGCACCCACCGCTGCAACCCGCGCTGACCCAAGGAGACCCTCTCGTGGACGTCCCGCTCTGGCTCGCCCTGATCGTCGTCGGCGCCCTCGGTATCAAGCTCATCCGCCCGCCCTGGTGGCTCGTCGTCGTGATCCTCCTCGGCGGCTTCCTCCTCGCCGACAGCTTCCTCGCCCCCGCCATCGACACCGCGATCACCAAGTAGGGAGACCCGCCATGTTCCGACCGCACGTCCCGGTCAACCCGCTCCCGACCGGCCTCGTCACCCCGCTCCCGACCGGCCTCGTCACCCCGCTCATCCAGCCCACCGCCCCCGCGACCGCCGTCGAGCCACTGGCCTGCCACCACGACCACACCCCGGCCCCGGTGCCGGTCGCCCAGGCCCGCTCCACGGTCCAGCTCACCCCCGGTAGCGCGGTCGCCCTCGCCGCCGGCGGTGGCGCGGTGGTCCTGGTCGTCGGCGCCGTCCTCGTCTCGATGCTCCTCGCGGTCGCCATCACCGCCGTCTCGGTCGCCGTGTGCGCCGTCGTCCTCAAGTCCCTGCTCAACCAGGAAAGGAACCGCTGACATGGGCTTCTTCAGTCGCAAGTCCGAGAGCACGCCGTCGAACCCGCAGATGGCCGAGCTGGGCCGCCAGTACGCCATCGCCAAGCGCCACGGAGACCGCAAGGCCATCGGCCGCATCAACCGCCAGCTCGGCACCAGCGGCATGAGCGATAGCGACCGGGCCTCCTTCGACCAGGGGCGCAACGCCTACGACGCCATCCCGCCCATCAAGCCGGTCCGCAACCGGCGCCGGGGCCGGTGACTGGCATGGACACCTACACGATCGCCGCCGCCGGGTTACCGGCCCTCGGCTGGGCCCTGCACGGCAGCATGCTCGCCCGCCGCCTGGCCACCGCCCGCCGAGACCCCCTGACCGGCCTGCACACCCGCGCCGGATGGACCGCCCGCGCCGAGCACCTCATGACCCGGCACGCCAACGCGCTCGTGGTCCTGGTCGACCTGGACGACTTCAAGGCCATCAACGACACCCACGGCCACGCCGCCGGGGACACCGTGCTCACCGAGACGGCAGACCGCCTCGCCGCCTGGTGCGGACGCCACGGCATCGCCGCCCGGCTCGGTGGGGACGAGTTCGCCGCCATCGTCACCGACCCCGACCACACCGCCGGCCTCGGTGCCCTCCAGGCCGTTCTGGATGAACCGGTCACTCGCCAGGGCCACACTCTGCGCGTCTCGGCCTCGGTCGGGCACTGCCACCGCGAACACCTGCCGGTCCCGGTCCTCACCGACGCCCTCTCGGCCGCCGACGCGTCGATGTACGCGGCCAAGGGCCACGGCAGGCGCAACACACGCTAAGCGGCCCCCGGAGCGGCCTCGGTCGCCAAACTTCCGCCGCCCCGGGCGCCTCAACCCCCTCCAGATCCAACGGACCCGAAAGGGAAAACCATGATGCCCCAGGCCCCGACCCCGCGCGTCTGCTCCCACTGCGACGGCTTCCCCGTCGTCCACATCACCACCGGCACCACCACCCCGGGCGGGAGCCGCCGCACGCTTCCCGCCAACTGCCCGGTCTGCAAGGGCACCGGCATCCGCACCACGTCGGCCGCGCTCGTGTCGGCAGGGCGGTGACCGGCATGAACCATCTGTCTATCTCTGGACACCTGACGCCGGAGACCCGCTGCCGTGTCACCCGCTTCCCCGACAGCTCCCGCCCCTTCGTCAGCCTCCGGGTCGAGGGCGAAGCGATCGAAGTCGCATTCCTCGCCTCTCCGGGCTCTGCCGAGTCCCTGCGTGCACTCGCAGCTGCCGCGACCGAAGCCGCCGTTGCTCTCGACACTCTCACCACGCACGGGAAGTGACCACGTTGACCGACGCCGCCACCGTGGCGGGCCTGGACCCGGCCACCCTGAGCGATCTGCTCCGGGTGGCCGGGTCTCCCGGCTTCGACCGCCTCACGGACCAACTCCGCCGCACCGGGGGATGCGCCGCACCCATCCGCCTCTCCGGTGGTACCAAGCTCCTCGACCCCGCCACGAAGACCGTGCTCCACGCGTACACCACCGACACCGAACCTGGCGGGGTCCTGCGGGTCGCCTGCGGCAACCGGCGTGCCTCCCGCTGCCCCGCCTGCGCCTGGACCTACGCAGGTGACACCTACCACCTGATCCGTGCCGGACTCGTCGGCAACCCCGACAAGGGCACCCCCGACACCATCCGCGACCACCCCCGCGTCTTCGCCACGCTGACCGCCCCGTCGTTCGGTCCGGTCCACAACCGGCCCGGCACGCGCCCGTGCCGCTGCGGGACGCACCACCAGGAGGACGCGCCCGAACTCGGAACCCCGCTCGACCCCGAGTCGTACGACTACGCGGGCGCGGTGCTGTGGAACAACCACGCCTCCGAGCTGTGGCGGTACTTCACGATCTACCTCCGCCGCGAGATCGCTCGTCGCGCCGGCCTCACGCAGAAGGCTGCTCGCGAGCAGTCCCGCGTCTCCTTCGGCAAGGTCGCCGAGTACCAGAAGCGCGGCGCCGTCCACTTTCACGCCGTCATTCGCTTCGACGGCCCCGACGGCCCCGACACCCCGCCCCCGGCCTGGGCCACCCTCGACCTCCTCACCGATGCCATCGGGGCCGCTGCCGCCCGCGTCCAAGTCACCGTGCCCGCCGCCCCCGAGTACGGCGTGGACCAGGACGTGGAGTTGGCATGGGGGAGTCAGCTCGATGTCCAGCCCATCGGTGCCTTCGGCCAGGGCGAGGAACTGACCGAGCAGGCCGTTGCCGCGTACGTCGCCAAGTACGCCACGAAGTCCGCCGAGACCACCGGGTCCGTCGACCACCGGGTGGGCAACAAGGAGGCCCTGATTCTTCTCGGCGTCCCGGACCACCCCCGGCGCCTCATGGAAGCCTGCATGGACCTCGATGCGGCGTACCCCGGCCGGCGCCTTCGAGCCTGGGCTCACATGCTCGGCTTCCGCGGCCACTTCTCCACCAAGTCCCGCCGTTACTCCACCACTCTCGGCGCCTTACGCCAGGTCCGTGCCGACTACCGCGCCACCCAGCAACGCGCATCCCTCGGCCTGCCCGACCCCGACGACAACCCCGAAGCCACCGTCCTCGTCGTCGCCCACTGGACCTACGCCGGCCACGGCTCCACCCCGGGTGAGTCCTGGCTCGCCGCCAACATCCGCCGCGACATCCAGCACCAACGCGAGCACGCCCGCGAGATCCGGGCCGAAATCGAAGCCAACGACATTCCGGGGGAGTGGTGACCATGGACCGACTGCTGAGCGTTAACCAAGTGGCCGAACTCCTTGGTACCACCGCCCGGTTCCCCCGGCGGCTCATCGAAGAGCGCCGGATCACCTTCGTCAAGGTCGGCCGACACGTCCGCATCCCTGAGAGCGCCGTCACGGCCTTCGTCATGGCCAACACCGTGGAGCCGATGACGCTTAGGCCTCTCGCCTTGAGGAGGGCTGCGTAGTGGCTCGTAAGCGGAAGGCCCGCCGTAGCTTCGGGCGCGTGCGCAAGCTGCCCTCGGGGCGCTACCAGGCTCGCTACCCCGGGCCGGACGGGCTCCTGAGGCCTGCTGACCGGACTTTCGCCACCTCGACCGACGCGGATCTGTGGCTCGCGAAGAAGCGCGTGGAGATCGAAGACGGCCGATGGATCGACCCGGCAGAGGGGGCGACCACTGTTCGGGACTGGTCGGCTCGTTGGCTTGCCGCTGTCGCTCCTCAGCTCAAGCACAAGACCCAGGCGACGTACCGGTCACTGATCAACTCCCGGATCAACCCGGCGCTCGGCGACCGGGAGCTGTCCAGCCTGCGGCCGATCACTGTGACTGAGTGGGTCGCGGACATGAAGGGCGCTGGACTCAGTTCCTCACGCATCCGGCAGGCGTACCGGGTGCTGTCGCAGGTCATGGCCTCGGCGGTCGACAACGACCTGATCGCGCAGACCCCCTGCCGTGGTGTGCGCCTTCCCCGGATGCCGCAGACCGAGCCGCACATCCTCACGCAGGTGGAGGCGTCGAGGATCGTCCGCTCGGCCGAGAAGCCGCATGACCTCCTGATCGCCCTTCTCGCGTTCGCGGGGCTCCGAGTCGGGGAGGCGTTCGCGCTCCGGCGCATGGACGTCGACGTCGCCGCCCGCCTCCTGGTCGTGGACGAGAACCTCGCGGAGGCGAACGGCACCTTGGTCTTCGACACCCCCAAGTCCCATCAGAAGCGTGTCCTGACGCTGGCACCCTCGCTCGCGAAGCGGCTCGGCGTCTACCTCGATGTGCTCCCGGGCGGTGACGAAGCGCTGCTGTTCACGAACCGGTCCGGCCGGCCACTGCGCTACAACCAGTGGCGCAAGGCGCACTTCGACCCTGCGGTCACTGCGGCTGGTCTGACCGACGTGACTCCGCATGACCTTCGGGCCTCGCACGGGACGTGGGTCGCTGATCGGTACGGCGTCATGACTGCCGCGCACCGCCTCGGCCACTCGAACGCCAGCGTGACCACCCGGCACTACGCCCGTCCTGTCGCCGGACGGGACGCCGAAGTGGCAACCGCCTCCGATGCCTGGTTGGAGGGGCACACGGATGCCGATAGGGCACGTAGAGGGCACGACGACGATGACGACGGCTCCGCTAGCGTCCCTGCACGCGTCTGACCTGCGACGGAGCGCTGACCGGCCTTGATCGCCGAAAGGTCTTGAAAACCGTCGTGGCGCGAGTCACCGTGGGTTCAAATCCCACACCCACCGCATGTGAACGGCCCCTGACCAGGATCGATGGTCGGGGGCCGTCGGCTTGTCCGGGCGGTCGGGGACCTAGGTTGTGGGCCGTGGTTCGGTCAGGCCGTCTTCTTGGCGGCCCGCTTGGTGGTCCTGGTCTTGGCGGTGCCGGTGCTCCGCGCCGACTTGGCGGGCGTGCTCCTCGGCTTTCGGGCGGCCGTCTTCTTCGTGGGGGCGCTCTTGGGTGTCCTGGCCGCCTCGGCCTTGGCGGGCGCCCCCTGCGACCGGGACCGGGCGGTCGACCACTTGAGTTCGATCTCCAGCTCGATCTCCCCGTCCTCGACCTCGATCTCCACCTCGCTCCGGAGGTCGTCGGGGATCCGCAGGCTCAGGCTCCCGAAGCCGAGTTCCAGTTCGGCCTCCCCGCCCTTCCGCAGCGCGTCCGCGAGCGCGGTGAGCTGGTCAGCCGCTTCGAGGCGCGACAGTGAGCGCTTCTGCTCCAGCTTGAGGTCCGTCATGGTGACTCCGGTCGGCAGAAACAGTGGGTCGAACCAAGTCTGCTGCCAGACATCGAGGCGGACATCTCGGCGGGCCCGTCCGATGCGCCATCCGAAGGGCCGGAAGGGACGACGGCCGCCCCGCGAAGGAGCGGCCGGTTCCGTGTCGGTGGGCCGGTTCCGTCGGCCTTGGGTCGGTGGTCGAAACCGGGGCCTCGCGCCGGTGGGTCGGTTCCGTCGGCCCGGGTCAGCGGCCGGGATCCGTCGGCCCGGGTCAGCGGCCGGTTCCGTCCGCCTCGGGTCAGTGGGCCGTCAGGCGGGCCGCCGACATGATCGTGGCTCGGGCCTCGCGTTCGGTCAGGCCCGTGCGGATCGCCGCCGTGGTGAGTTCGTCCGTGAGCGCGTCGCCGAGGCCGTTCTCGTATGCCCGGCAGGCCGCCCAGAACAGGCGCGTGTTGCGCTGGCCCTCGTGGGCCGTCAGGACGAAGTGGACCAGGCCCCGGCCGTGGCGGGGGCCGGTGGGGTCGTGGTGGTGGGGGCGTGGAGGTGGAGTGGGGGGTGCGATCAGGCTCAGGAGGGCGCGGGGGCAGGGGGCCGGGTCGAGGTTCTCGCTGCCGGGGGCGAGTCGGTAGGCGCCCTTGGCCGTCACCGAGCCCGGTCCCACGAGGTAGCCGCCGGCGCCGCGGATGTCGATGCCGGGTGCGAGGCGGCTCGCCGAGTTGGGGACCACGACGCCCGGCGGGCCGGTCAGCCACAGGTGGCGGCCGCCGCTCGGGGTGAGCACCGTGACCGTGGGCGGAAGGGTGAACAGGTGCTGGAGTGCCAGGTGACGCAGCTCGGCCGTGGCGTCCGCGGGGGCGTCCGAGTGGGTCACGTCGAGGTCGACGCCGATGAGGTGGTGCGGCGGGCGGCCGCATGCGATGCCGTAGCCGGTCGCCCAGGGCGCCGCGGCGAACAGCGCCCGTACGGCGGCGGGGTCGGTGGTCGCGTCGTGCACTCCGTGCCCCGGCCGGCCGCATTCCCCGTGGCAGGAGACCGGGTGCGGGTCGTCCCGGTGCGGTGAGCGCAGGGCTGGGAGCTTCGTGGCGGACAAGGGGATGACGGGGAGCCCGCGCTCTGCCGCAGACAGGGCGTGGGCCAGGGCCAGGGTGGCGGAGCGCCGGTCGGAGGTGGCCATGGACTCAGTTTCGTACAAGCGTTCGAAGAAGGGAAGAGGGGAGGATTGGCTGAAAATCTGCCGGAACGCTTCCTCTCTGCCGTGGCGCGGTTCCCGGTGGCGTGACCTCGCCATAACGGCGGTGAGCTGCGCTTTTGAGCGCGCGAAGGGGGTTTATCGACTTGTCCTCACGCTTGAGGGGGAATCAGCCGCTGAAGGGTGGTTCGCCGGGGATTGCGTGGGCAACTCTGGAGTCGCGACGTCGAGCACAACGACCGAGGCGGTCGGCCAACTGCCTTGGAGCAAGCCGTATTTGAGTGCTTCTGCACTTCAGGATTTCAGCCGCAGTTCCGTTTCTGGAGGAATCACATGGCAAGCATCCGTACCGCCCGCGTTCTCGCCGCTGCTGCCGCCCTGCCCCTCGCCGCCGCGCTCTTCGGCGGCGTGGCGCATGCCGACAACGGCGGCTTCGCGGACGACGGATCGAACACGAGCGTCGCCACCATCATCGGCAGCGGCGTGGGTGGCGACAACTTCGGCAATTCGACCACCACGCAGCAGGTGGCCACCGGCTCCGGTGCCTCCAACCAGAACAACACCGCGAGTGTGAACGGCTCCGGGTTCACCTCCATCGGCCAGTCGAATGCGACCGTCAACTTCCACCCCTGGTGGTACTAGCCGGCACCCCGGCAGCTGGGGTCCGGCCCGACGGGGGGCATGACTGAGGGGTGAACGGCGGCCTGCGCGGCGGTACTTCGGTGCCTCGCGCGGGCCGCTTCCGTGTGTGCCGACCGTTTCGGCTGGGACGGCCCGTTCGTGCCCGCTGTCCTCGACCTGCACTCGTACCGCTCGGCGCAGAACCTCGCCGACGGCACGATCCTCGGCTCCGCCGTCCCTGTGCTTCAGCAGCCTCTCCGCGACCTTGACACGACTACGTGATCTGACGGACAGTCAGAAACCATAATCGTTCCCCCGGGAGGCCGTCGTCGTGCACCTCGCCCCGACCGAGCGGCAGCTACGGCTGCGCGCCGAACTCCGCGCGTACTTCCGTGACGTGATGCCCGACGGCCCGCCCTCCCCCACCGACACCGCGGGCCAGCGCCGACTCCTCCGCCGGATCGGCGGCGACGGCCGTCTCGGGCTCGGCTGGCCGGAGGAGTACGGAGGGCAGGGGCGCGGCCCCGACGAGCAGTTCGTCTTCTTCGACGAGGCGTACCGGGCCGGCGCGCCCGTCTCCATGGTCACGCTCAACACCGTCGGCCCGACCCTGATGCGGTACGGCACCGAGGAGCAGAAGGCGTACTTCCTGCCCCGGATCCTGCGCGGCGAGACCGTCTTCGCCATCGGGTACAGCGAGCCCGAGGCCGGCACCGACCTGGCCTCGCTCCGTACGAAGGCGGTGCGGGACGGGGACTCCTGGCGGATCGACGGGCAGAAGATCTTCACCTCGAACGCCCAGAACGCCGACTGGGTCTGGCTCGCCTGCCGGACCGACCCCGAGGCCCCCAAGCACCGCGGTATCTCCATCATCCTCGTCCCGACGGACGCCCCGGGCTTCTCCTGGACGCCGATCGAGACCGTCGGCGGACTGACGACGACGGCGACGTACTACGACGGGATCCGTGTCCCGGCCACGAACCTGGTCGGGGAGGAGAACGGCGGCTGGGGGCTGATCACCAACCAGCTCAACCACGAGCGGGTCGCGCTCGCCGCGATCGGGATGCAGGCCGAGGACTTCTACCGGGCGGTGCTCCGCCGGGCCGCCCTACCCGATCCGGTGACGGGCCGGCGTCGCATTGACGAGCCGTGGATACGGATTCGGGCGGCCGAGGCACATGCCCGGCTCGCGGCGACACGCCTGCTCAACTGGCGTTTGGTGGGGGATGTGGGGGCCGGTCGGCTGGCCCCCGGAGACGCCAGCGGGGTGAAGTTCGCGGGAACCGAATCGGCGGTGGAGGTGTACCGAATATGTCAGGAGATCGCGGGCGGGGCGGGGACGGTGCGGGCGGGGTCGCCGGGGGAGGTCGACGGCGGTGAGCTCGAGCGGATGAACCGCGCCGCGCAGATCAACACCTTCGGGGGAGGGGTGAGCGAGGTGCAGCGCGAGATCGTCGCGACGATGCGGCTCGGCATGAGCGGTACGAAGAGGGAAGGGGGGCGGCGGTGAAGGACACGCACGACGGCGTGAGAGACATCCACGACGGGCTGAAGGCGTACGAGGGGCGGGTGGCCGCCACCGCGGGCGTCGGCAAGGACCTGGTCAACGAGCCGATGATCAGGCACTGGTGCGAGGCCATGGGCGACACCAACCCGGCGTACGCGGGACCGGAGGCGGTCGCCCCGCCGACCATGCTCCAGGCGTGGACGATGGGCGGACTCTCCGGGCACACCGGCCGCTCCGAGGCGTACGACGAGCTGCTCGCGCTCCTCGACGGCGCCGGGTACACCTCCGTGGTCGCCACCGACTGCGAGCAGGAGTATCTGCGGCCGCTGCGGCCCGGCGACGCGATCACCTTCGACGCGGTGATCGAGTTGGTGTCGGAGCGCAAGACCACCAAGCTGGGGACGGGGCACTTCGTCACGACCCGGATGGACGTCCGGGCGGACGGCGAGCTCGCGGGCACCCACCGCTTCCGCATCCTCAAGTACGCGCCGGCGGCAGCCAAGCCGAAGGGAAGCGGCGAGCCCGCGGCCAAGCGGCCCCGCCCGGTGGTCAACCGGGACAACGCCGGATTCTGGGAGGGCGTCGCCGCCCACCGTCTGCTCGTCCAGCGCTGCGGGGACTGCGCGACGCTCCGCTTCCCCTGGCTGCCGGGGTGCAACACCTGCGGCTCGCGGGAGTGGGACACCGTCGAGGCGAGCGGCGCGGGGACCGTCTTCTCGTACGTGGTGATGCACCACCCGCCGTTCCCCGCCTTCGCCCCTCCTTACGCGGTCGGACTGATCGAACTGGCCGAGGGAGTCCGGATCGTCAGCAACGTGATCGGGGTGCCGTACGACAAGGTCCGGATCGGGATGCCGGTCCGGCTGGAGTTCCTCCGCGTGGACGAGGAGCTGGAGCTGCCGGTGTTCCGGGCGCAGGACGGGGGTGAGGGCTGAGATGGACTTCACGCCCACGGAGGAGCAGACCGCCGCCCAGGAGCTGGCGGCGCGGATCTTCGGCGATCTCGCCACGCACGAGCGGCTCACGGCGGCCGGCGCGGACACGGACGCCGAGCTGTGGAAGGCCCTGTGCGCGGCCGGACTGCCGGGTGCGATCGAGGAGACCGGGCTTCTCGGCCTGGTGCTGATCGCCGAGGAGCAGGGGCGGACGACGGCGCAGGTGCCGTTCACGGCGAGCTGTGTGTACGGCATCCTCGCCGTCGCCCGGCACGGCACGGACGAGCAGCGCGAGCGGCTGCTCCCCGGGCTCCGGGACGGTACGACGGTGGTGACCGGCGCGTTCCCGCCCGCCGGGCACGTCCGGGCCGCGGGGGACGGCTCGCTCACGGGGGCCGTGGAGTGGGTGCCCTGGCTCAGGGACGCCACGCACGTCCTCGTGGCGGACGAGGACGGTGCCCTTCGGCTCCTCCCGACGGCCGAGGTCGCTGTGGCACCCGTCGAGCTCACCGCGCCCTGGGCCGCCGGGCGGCTCGTCCTCGACGGCGCCCGCGGCGAGCGCATCGGCGGCGCCGGGGCCCGCGCGGACATGCTGACGGCGGCCCGGATCGCGTTCGCCGGGCTCCAGGCCGGAGTCTGCGCCGGGTCGCTGGCCCGGGCCGTCGCGTACACCGCCGTACGGGAGCAGTTCGGGCGCCCGCTCGCCACCCGCCAGGCCGTCCAACTCCGCGCAGCCGACGCCTATATGGACACCGAGGCGATCCGGGTCACCTCCTATGAGGCGGCCTGGCGGTACGACCAGCGCCTGCCCGCGGCCGAACACGCGCTGACCGCCGCCTGGTGGGCCTCCGAGGCGGGCAAGCGGGTCGTCCACGCGGGACAGCATCTGCACGGCGGCATGGGCGCCGATCTGGACCACCCCGTCCACCGGCACTTCCTGTGGGGCAGGCAGCTCGACGCGTATCTCGGCTGCGGCACCGAACTCCTCGCCGAACTCGGCGACCTGATCGCGAACGGAGACCTGTCGTGAAGGCCGGGGACGCGCTGCCGCCGTTGACCATCCCGATCACCCGCACTCTGATCGTCGCCGGGGCGGTCGCCTCGCGGGACTACCAGGACGTGCACCACGACGCGGAGCTGGCGAGGGAGAAGGGCTCCCCGGACATCTTCATGAACATCCTGACGACCAACGGCCTGGTGGGGCGTTACATCACCGACCACTTCGGCCCCGGCGCCGTGCTCCGGAAGGTGGCGATACGGCTCGGGGCGCCCAACTACCCGGGAGACACGATGACGTTGACGGGGACGGTGACGGAGGTCGACGGGGCCACGGCCCAGGTGCGGGTGATCGGCGCGAACGGCCTCGGTCACCACGTCACGGGCTTGGTGACGCTCGACCTGCCGCCGGCGTCGTCACCGTCGCCGTTCGGGTCGGGGTCCGAGTCGCGGCCGGACGGAGCGGGCGTATGAGCATCCGCAGCGCCGACCGTCTCGGCGGCCGCGCCGCCATCGTCGGCATCGGGGCGACCGAGTTCTCCAAGGACTCCGGCCGCAGCGAGCTCACGCTCGCCGTCGAGGCCGTGCAGGCGGCCCTCGACGACGCCGGGCTCACCCCCGCCGACGTCGACGGCGTGGTCACCTTCACCATGGACACCAGCCCCGAGATCACCGTCGCCCAGGCGGCCGGGATCGGCGAGCTGTCCTTCTTCTCCCGCATCCACTACGGAGGCGGGGCAGCCTGCGCCACCGTCCAGCAGGCCGCCCTCGCCGTCGCCGCCGGGGTCGCCGACGTCGTCGTCTGCTACCGGGCGTTCAACGAACGCTCGGGGCGCCGCTTCGGCTCCGGGGTCCAGCAGCGCGAGCCCTCCGCGGAAGGCGCCGCGCTCGGCTGGCAGCTTCCCTTCGGGCTGCTCACCCCGGCCTCCTGGGTCGCCATGATCGCCCAGCGCTACCTCCACACGTACGGGCTGACCCCGGACGCCTTCGGGCACGTCGCCGTCACCGACCGCCGGCACGCGGCCCGCAACCCCGCCGCGTACTTCTACGGCAAACCGATCACCCTCGCCGACCACGCCGCCTCGCGCTGGATCGTCGAGCCGCTCCGGCTCCTCGACTGCTGCCAGGAGACCGACGGAGGCCAGGCGATCGTCGTCACCTCCGCCGAGCGCGCCCGCGACCTGCGCCGGCCGCCCGCGGTGATCGTCGCCGCCGCCCAGGGAGCCGGCCGCAACCAGGAGGCGATGACCAGCTTCTACCGCGACGAGCTGACCGGCCTCCCGGAGATGGGGGTCGTGGCGGGGCAGCTGTGGCGGACGGCGGGGCTCGCGCCCGCCGACATCGATGTGGCCATCCTCTACGACCACTTCACCCCGTTCGTCCTCATGCAGCTGGAGGAGTTCGGCTTCTGCGGACCGGGGGAGGCGGCCGACTTCGTGGCGGCGGACGCGCTGCCGCTGAACACGCACGGAGGCCAGCTGGGGGAGGCGTATCTGCACGGGATGAACGGCATCGCGGAGGCCGTGCGCCAGGTGCGGGGCACGTCCGTGAACCAGATACCCGGCGCGTCCAGGACGCTGGTCACGGCGGGCACGGGCGTCCCCACCTCGGGCCTGATCCTGGGCGCCGACGCCTGAGCCCAGGGCGCCGTGCCCGGCGCCGCGGGCACCCGGGCCCGAGAAGGCAGCCACCCACAGGCGCGCCCGCGCCTGACGGCTACCCGCCCGGACGCCCCGCCTGGGCGGGCGGCACCAGCCGCGCATGCGCGCCGTGCCCGACGCCGTGGCCAGCCGCGCCCGAGAAGGCAGCCACCCACAGGCGCGCCCGCGCCTGACGGCTGCCCGCCCGGACGCCGCGCCCGGGCGGGCGGCGCCAGCCGCGCATGCGCGCCGTGCCCGGCGCCGTGGCCAGCCGCGCATGCGGCCGCGCCCGACGAGGCGGCCCGAGCGGGTTCCCGTGCCCGACGCCTGGCCACCCGCCCGGGCGCCGGCCGCCCGACGCCGTGCCCGCCCGCGCACTCCGCACCCGCGCCCGCCCGCCCCCGGCACCCGCCCCCGGCGCCGTGTCCGGTCGGCTCGACCCTGAGGTCGTCGTACCGCCCTCTCCACCTTCAGGAGGTCCAGCCGTCCCCACCCCTACAACCTGAGGCGGAGTGCGGGTCGGGACCTGGGGCCGATCCCCGGGGGAGTCGCCGCTCCTAGCGTGGAGTCATGACTCCGCCACCCTCTGGCCCCGTCTGCGCCGGCGCCTCCACGGCCGTCCTCGGGACCGCCGTGACGACCGCCGGCTACCCGTCGTTCTCCTCGTACGTCCGGGCCCGCGGGCCCGTCCTGCTGCGCACGGCGCGCTCCCTCACCGCCAACCCCTGCGACGCCGAGGACCTGCTGCAGACCGCCCTCACCAAGACGTTCGTCGCCTGGGAGCGGATCGAGGACCACCGTGCCCTGGACGGCTACGTCCGCCGGGCCCTGCTGAACACCCGGACGTCCCAGTGGCGCAAGCGCAAGGTCGACGAGTTCGCCTGCGAGGAGCTGCCGGAGCCCGCCGGGCTGCCAGAGCCGGACCCGGCCGAGCAGCAGGTGCTGCACGACGCCATGTGGCGCGCGGTCATGAAGCTCCCCGACCGCCAGCGGGCGATGGTCGTCCTGCGGTACTACGAGGACCTCAGCGAGGCACAGACGGCGGAGGTCCTCGGCGTCTCGATCGGCACGGTCAAGAGCGCCGTCTCCCGCGCCCTCGGCAAGCTCCGCGAGGACCCGGAACTGACCCCCGTACGGTGACCGCGCGCGGCGGACACGACATCCGCCAGTAATCACTGGCAATTTCCCTACTCCCGGGTAGTGACATACCGAGCGGTACGTGCGCAGAATCTCCACACCCTTACTGCCACGTAGCGCCCACCGGGAGGACGCCGTGCTGAGCACCATGCAGGACGTACAGCTGACCGTGACCCGCATCCTGAAGCACGGGATGACGATCCACGGGAAGTCACTGATCACCACCTGGACGGGTGAGCCCGAGCCGCAGCGCCGCACCTTCGCGGAGGCGGGAGCCCGCGCGAGCCAGCTGGCGAACGCCCTGCGCGACGAGCTCGGCGTGACCGGCGACCAGCGCGTCGCCACCCTGATGTGGAACAACGCCGAGCATGTCGAGGCGTACTTCGCGATCCCGTCCATGGGCGCGGTCCTGCACACCCTCAACCTGCGGCTTCCCCCCGAGCAGCTGGTGTTCATCGTCAACCACGCCGCCGACCGGGTCGTCCTCGTCAACGGCTCGCTGCTCCCCCTCCTCGTGCCGCTCCTCCCCCACCTCCCGACCATCGAGCACATCGTGGTCGCGGGCCCCGGCGACCGCTCCGCCCTGGACGGCGTGACGCCCCGCGTGCACGACTACGAGGAGCTGATCGCGGGCCGCCCCACCACCTTCGACTGGCCCGAGCTGGACGAGCGTTCGGCCGCCGCCATGTGCTACACCTCCGGCACCACCGGCGACCCGAAGGGCGTCGTCTACTCCCACCGCTCCATCTACCTGCACTCCATGCAGGTCAACATGGCCGAGTCGATGGGCCTGACGGGGAAGGACACGACCCTCGTCGTCGTCCCGCAGTTCCACGTCAACGCCTGGGGTCTGCCGCACGCCACGTTCATGACCGGCATCAACATGCTCATGCCGGACCGCTTCCTGCAGCCCGCCCCGCTCGCCGAGATGATCGAGCGCGAGAAGCCGAGCCACGCCGCCGCCGTCCCCACCATCTGGCAGGGCCTGCTCGCCGAGGTCACCGCCAACCCGCGCGACCTCTCCTCCATGAAGCAGGTCACCATCGGCGGCGCGGCCTGTCCGCCCTCCCTGATGGAGGCGTACGACAGGTTCGGCGTCCGCCTCTGCCACGCCTGGGGCATGACGGAGACCTCCCCGCTCGGCACCATGGCCCACCCGCCGGCCGGGCTGACCGCCGAGGAGGAGTGGCCGTACCGCATCACGCAGGGCCGCTTCCCGGCCGGCGTCGAGGCCCGCCTGGTCGGCCCCGGCGGCGAACACCTGCCCTGGGACGGCGAGTCGGCCGGTGAGCTGGAGGTGCGCGGCACCTGGATCGCGGGCTCGTACTTCGGCGGTGTCGACGGCGAGCCGATCCGCCCCGCCGACAAGTTCAGCGAGGACGGCTGGCTGAAGACCGGCGACGTCGGCGTCATCAGCCCGGACGGCTTCCTCACGCTCACCGACCGCGCCAAGGACGTCATCAAGTCCGGTGGCGAGTGGATCTCGAGCGTCGAGCTCGAGAACGCGATCATGGCGCACCCCGAGGTCGCCGAGGCCGCGGTCGTCGCCGTGCCGGACGAGAAGTGGGGCGAGCGCCCGCTCGCGACCGTCGTCCTCAAGGACGGCGCGACGGCGGACTACGAGACGCTGAAGGCCTTCCTCGCCGACGAGGGCGGCATCGCCAAGTGGCAGCTCCCGGAGCGCTGGGCGATCGTGCCCGCGGTGCCGAAGACGAGCGTCGGCAAGTTCGACAAGAAGGTCATCCGCAGGCAGTACGCGGAGGGCGAGCTGGACGTGACCCAGCTGTAGGTCCTACCAAAAGGTCCTCTGGAACGTCCCGCGAAACGGACCACGGAAGGCCCCACGAAAGGCCTCACGAAAGGCCTCACGAAAGGAGGGGGAGCGGTGTCCACCGCTCCCCCTCCTTCTCAGTTGGTGCCTATCTTCGCGAGCAGGTCCACGATCCGGGCCTGCACCTCGTTGCTGTTCGAACGCTCCGCCAGGAAGAGGACCGTCTCGCCGGACGACAGCGTCGGCAGCTCGGCCTCGTCGAGATCCGACGAGGTGTAGACGACGAGCGGCGTACGGTTCAGCTGCCCGTTCGCCCGCAGCCAGTCGATGATCCCGGCCCGGCGGCGGCGTACCTGCATCAGGTCCATCACCACCAGGTTCGGCCGGATCTGCGTGGCCAGCGTGACGGCGTCGGTGTCCGCCGCCGCCCGGGCCACCTGCATCCCGCGCCGCTCCAGGGTCGCCCCGAGCGCCTGCGCGATGTGGTCGTTCTCCTCGATGAGCAGCACGCGCGACGGGTGCTGCTCGCTGTCGCGGGGTGCCAGCGCCTTGAGGAGTACGGCCGGATCGGCGCCGTACGCCGCCTCCCGCGTCGCCTGCCCGAGCCCGGCCGCGAGCAGCACCGGCACCTCGGCGGCGACGGCCGCCTGGCGCAGGGACTGGAGCGCGGTACGGGTGATGGGCCCGGTCAGCGGGTCGACGAAGAGCGCGGCCGGGAAGGCGGCGATCTGGGCGTCGACCTCCTCCCGGGAGTGGACGATCACCGGGCGGTAGCCGCGGTCGCTCAGCGCCTGCTGTGTGGAGACGTCCGGCGCGGGCCAGACGAGCAGCCGCCGCGGGTTGTCCAGCGGCTCCGGGGGCAGCTCGTCGTCGACGGGCTGCGGCAGCGGCTTGTTGGCGACCTCGACCGCCCCGCCGGGACCGTCGAGCGGCTCCGGGCCCTCGGCGGCACCCTCGGCGGGCGCCCCTATGGCGTAGGAACGGCCTTCGGGGGCCGCCTGAGCGAGCGAGGCGAGCTTCGGCTGCGGTTGCGATGTGGCGGCGGGCTCAGCCGGGGCCGCCGGCGCGGCCACCGGGACCGGACGGTCGCCGTCGGGCGGGGTGGCGAGCTTGCGCCTCCGCCCGGAGCCGTTGCTCTGACCGTTCTGCGACGCACCGTTCTGCGACGCACCGCCCTGCGATGCACCGCCGCCCTGCGACGATCCGCCCAGCGACGCACCGCCGCCCTGCGATGCACCGGCCTGCTGCACACCGGCCTGCTGCGCGGCGATCTGCTGGGCGAAGGGCACGCCCTGCCCGAGCGTCCGCACGCTGAACGCCCGCCCGCTGTGCGTCACGTCCTTCGGAGGGGCGGGAGCGGCCCGAGCGGCGGGCGCGGGTACCTCGGGAGGCAGCGGTACGGATCCGGTGCCGGTACGCGTCTCCTCGGCGACCCCCGGCCCACGACGCCGACCGGTCGGCTCGGGCAGAGGCTGCGGGTGGGCCTGCGGAGGCGTGTGGTCGGCGTCCGGCAAGGCCCGAGCGGCCTCGTGCTGGCCCTCGTCGCTCACCTGCATCGGCTGCATCAGCGGCATCGACTGCGGGAGGGACATGGCCTGCGACTCGGATACGGCCTGCGGTACGGGCTGTGCCGCCGGCTCCGGGGCGCGGTCCGCGTCGGCCGGGGGCAGCGCGAACGGCGTACGCGGCCCGGCCTCGGCGGCGGCGGTCCGCTCCTGCGCGGCGAGCGCGCGACGAGCGCGCCGGCCGGTGGGCCGCTCCTCGCCCGCCTGATCGCCGCTCACGACGGCGGGCAGCGCCGCCCGGGCGAGGGCAGGGGCTTCGGCGGGAACGCCCTGGGCGGGTACGGGAACACCCTGCGGGGGCACGGCGTCCCCGAGCGCGGCGCGTCCCTGCGCGCCCTCGGCGGCGGTCACGACGGAGCCCTCGGCGGGCCGGCCGCGACGGCGCCCGGTCGGCTCGACGGCAGGGGCGCCGCCCGCGCTCTGGGCGGGGATCAGCTCGGCGGGGGCGGCCGGCGCCTCCTCCGTACGCCCGCGGCGTCGCCCGGTCGGCTCGACGGCGCCGGCGCCCTCCGGGGCCACCGGGCTCTCCAGGAAGGCATCGGTGGACGCCCGCCGGGCGCGCCGACGTCCGCCGCCCTGGGTGTCCGAGGCCTGTGCGGGCAGCGCGAGCTGCCCACCGGCCGGAGCGACCTGGGCCTCGGCCTTCGGGCCCGTCGCCGTCTCCGTGTCCGCGGCCGGCGGGGCGGGCGGCGCGGTGACCGTGCCCTTGCCGGCGCCCAGCGGCACCTCCAGGACGTACGCGCCGCCGCTCGTCCCCGGCACCTCGTGCGTCTGCACCACACCGCCGTGCGCGGCCACGATCCCGCGCACGATCGGCTGGTGGACCGGGTCGCCGCCGGCGTACGGCCCGCGCACCTCGATCCGTACGACATCGCCGCGCTGCGCCGCGGCCACCACGATCGTCGAGTCGGCGTATCCCGCCCCCGGGACGACCCGGGCCTTGCCGGTGGAGTCGACGCCGGCCACGTCCGCGACGAGATGCGCGAGAGCGGTCGCGAGCCGTCCCGCGTCCACCTCCGCCTCGATCGGCGGCGCGTGGACGGCGAACTGCGCACGGCCCGGCCCGATGAGCTCCACGGCCCCGTCGACGCCCGCGGTCACGACCCCGTCGAGCAGGACGACGGACGTGCCGAGGGTCTCCGCCCCGGCGTCCAGCCGCTGATAGCCGAGGACGTTGTCCACGAGGGTCGTCATCCGGGCGTACCCGGCGGCCAGGTGGTGCAGGAGCTGGTTGGCCTCGGGCCACAGCTGGCCCGCGTCGTCGGCGGCGAGCGTGGAGAGCTCCGTACGCAGCTCCTCCAGCGGCCCGCGCAGCGACTCGCCGAGGACGGCCGTCAGCTGCTCGTGCCGGCCCGCCAGGGCCTCGTACCGCTCCTTGTCCGCCTTCGCCCGTTCCTCGTGGCTCTTCTTGAGCTCGGCGAGTTCGGCGGCGTGCTTCTCGGCGAGGCCGGCGCGCTCGGACTCCTGCTCCTTGGCGAGCTGCTCGTACGGCCGGCGGTCGGTGAACGTCATCACCGCGCCGACGAGCTGGTCCCCGTCCCGTACCGGAGCGGTCGTCAGGTCGACCGGCACCTGCGAACCGTTCTTCGCCCACAGCACCTGCCCGCGCACGCGGTGCTTGCGCCCCGACTTGAGCGTGTCGGCGAGCGGCGACTCGTCGTACGCGAACGGCTCGCCGTCCGCCCGCGAGTGCAGGATCAGCGGGTGCAGCTCCTTGCCGCCGAGATCGCTGGCGCGGAAGCCGAGGATCTGCGCGGCGGCGGGGTTGACCAGGACGACGCGCCCGTCGGTGTCCGTGCCGACGACGCCCTCGGCGGCGGCGCGCAGGATCATCTCGGTCTGGCGCTGCGAGCGGGCGAGTTCGGCCTCGGTGTCGAGGGTGCCGGTGAGGTCGCGGACGACGAGCATGAGCAGCTCGTCGCCGGTGTAGGCGCTGTAGGAGTCGTAGGCCTCGCGCCCGTCCTCCAGATTGGCGCTGGTGACCTCGACGGCGAACTCGCTGCCGTCCGTCCGTCGGGCGATCATCCGGGTCGGCTTCGTACGGCCGCTCTCGTCGGTTCCCTCGGGGCGCCGCATGGAGCCGGGGATCAGCCGCGAGTCGAATCCGGGCAGCAGATCGAGCAGCCCGCGCCCGACGAGCGCGGTGCCGGGGGTCTCGAACATGCCGAGGGCGATGGTGTTGGCGTTGACGACCGTGCCGTTGCAGTTGACGAGCACGAGGCCGTCGGGGAGGGCGTCAAGTATGGCTGCGAGGCGAGCAGCGCCTCGGGATGGCCTGCTGCTCACGACGACGCTTCCTCCCTGACCCACTGCACCTTGCCCGGCTGGCCGGCCCCATCTTGCCCCTCGGGCCGCAGCCTGTCACTGCGAGGAGTCTAAAGGCAGCCTCGGCGGTCGCGGGGAGAGGTCTCATGCCCCCGGCAACATCCGAACGTCATCCTCACCTCATCCCCGCACGCGGGGCAGTACGGGCTCCAGGTTCTCCCACCGGTCGATCTCGCATCCGTTGGCACGGGAGAAGCGGGCGTCGACGGAGCGTCCCCGCCAGTCGCCGGTGATGCGGGCGACGACGGGCCCGCCGTGCTGCTGCCCGCAGAGCGCGTCCTTGGTGACCGGCTCGAAGGGGTCCTGCCCCTCCTTCGCGAGCGTGTCGAGCCGAGCGCAGGCGTGGACGGCCGCGGGGTGGTCGCCGCCGGCCTTGCCGTCGCAGTCGAGCCGGAACGTGCCGTCCGCCTTCGGGTGCCCGCTCTTGCTGATCGTCACGGTGAGCACGTCGGGCGACGACAGCAGCGACAACGGCGGCACGGGCCCGAGCCCGGTGGCGCCCGCGGCGGTGGTGGCGAGGGTGGCGAGTACGAGGCGGCGCAGCATGCGAACTCCTGGGAGGCGGGTGGGGGCCATGGGCTCGGGCCCGTCTCCTCTAACGCTCCGTACTGCCGTTCGTTGCGCAACCGGGATGGGCCGAGGGGCTTTGCTCTCGGCCCCGGAGGGCTAGTACGGTGAGAAGCGATTGGTGACACCCGGCTCGCCTGTGTCATCATCTGCACGCACCACTCGCGCCCGCGTGAGGTGCATGGAGGCGTCGCCTAGTCCGGTCTATGGCGCCGCACTGCTAATGCGGTTTGGGCCTTAAAGCCCATCGAGGGTTCAAATCCCTCCGCCTCCGCCCCACCCCGAAGCCCCGGCCCACACGGCCGGGGCTTCGGCCGTTCCGGCCCCCTTGCGGGCCCACGAGGGTCACCCACGTGGCGGAGGGGATGGATCCGGGATGGCGCCCCCAGACGGCATTTCCGCAGGTCAGAGGGGGTCTGGCTAATGGATTTCGCGCTACGGCGCAGGTCATGTAATGTTGTCCACGCAACGCCGACCGGCAAGAAAAAAGCCGAGAAGCACAAGCACTCGTAGCTTAACGGATAGAGCATCTGACTACGGATCAGAAGGTTGCAGGTTCGAATCCTGCCGAGTGCACACAGGTAAGAGGCCCCGGACGATGAGTCCGGGGCCTCTTGCGTTGTGCCGCACAGCGGCGAAGCACAGCAACCGGATGAGCGGGAGGGGCAGCCGTGGCCGAGGGTGGAGAACTGCTGGAGCTGATCGGCCTGGACAGCGGGACACAGAGCGTCGCGGTTCGCCTGCTGTCGACCAGCCCGTCGTTCACCGGCGTGTCAGGCCGCTACTTCGATGCGGAGATCCAGATCCGAAGCGACTTCGTGAACGCCTCGGTGCGGACAGGGATCTTCGACGAGGACATCGAGGAGTGGGGCCTTCTCCTGGATGCCCTCGAAGAAGCCATGGGCGACGCCGCCGAGGACGACGAGGTGTTCGCCGGTGACTGGCCCAGAGAGGGCCGCACGGCGTACTTGCGGTTCGTGGCCGAGGATCCGCTCGTCATCGAGGTCCGCGACGCACCCGGCACCGGTATCTGTGTCCAGGTGCCGCTCGCCTTGGACGACGACTGGATAGCGGAGGCCGGAGTCCGGCTCAGGGCAGTCCGCGAAGCGCTCGGAGCCTAGAGGCGGGATCACCCGCGCCCCCTGGGCGTCGGACGGCTTGCCCTGCAAGGCGGGATGCCAAGGGGCAGCTGACCGGCCCCAGCCTCATGGCCCTATCTTGCGTTGGGGTTGTAGCGCGGCGACAGCTCGTCGATCGCGGCGAGCGCGCTTGCGGGACCGTTCGAGGGGGGCGTCGCATGGAGCGGCAAGGGGCCATCGCGTTGGAGCGGATGGATGGATCGGGCGCGGTGCGGGCCGAGGGCGCGTTCAGGCTGATCTATGCCGACGCGTTCGCCGAGCCTCCTTACGACGAGACCGAGGACGACGTCGCCGCCGCGTTCCGCCGCTTCCCCGTGCAGACGCGCAACCCCGCCTTTCGCGCTGCCCTGGCCCGTACCGAGGACGGCGAGCCGGTCGGTATGGCGTACGGCCACCCGCTCAGGCCCGACACGAGGTGGTGGGACGAGCTGACCGAGCCCGTGCCCGACGACATGCGGCGCGAGGACGGGCACCGCACCTTCGGGCTCATGGAACTCGCCGTGCGCGGACCGTGGCGCGGACAGGGTGTCGCGCGGCGTCTGCACGAGACGCTGCTCGACGGCGTCGGAGCCGAGCGGGTGCTGTTGAACGTCCACCCGGCGAGCGAAGCGGCGTCGGCCGCCTACCGGGCGTGGGGATACCGCAAGGTCGGCGAGGCGCGGCCCTGGGGCGACGGCGCGGACCTCCATGACGTGATGCTGCTCGATCTGCGCCGACGGCGGTCCGTGAACTCGTAGAGCGAAGCGCGGGCTGGTGCGCCGGTCCTCACATCAGGGGGACGCACCTGAGTGCGTGGTCCGAGCGGCGGTGCGGTGGCGAGAGCAGGTGGACCACTTCGTACCCTCCGCCGGGGCAGCCGCCGTTGAGGAGCGCGGTGTCGATCAGCACGCGGTTGACCGTGTGCCCGTCCCGTTCCATGAGGTCTCTCACGAAGCCTTCGGGATCCGCCTTGAGCGCGGTCTGTTCATCCTCGGACAGTTCAAGTCTGAAGACCTCGACGGCAGATGCTTCGATTTCCGTCGGGCGGTGAACGGTAGCCATGGTCCAGCCTTTCGGAGAGGCGTCATCTCCAGGATGCGCTGATCGGCGCCCTGCGCAACCGCCGGCACCGTCCGCGCGGCCGGTTCGTCGGTTCGTCGGGATAAGGTCGGAAGATCGTTCTTTCTTCTGATCGTGGGGGTTGGGTATGGCACTGTTCGGGAACGCGCACAAGATCGATCCGGCGCAGGCGCAGCAGGAGTACGCGCGGCTGCTGGGGCAGGGGGAGCAGATCCATGCCGCGTATCTGCTGATCCGCGACACCATCTTCTTCACCGACCGGCGGCTGGTGCTCGTCGACAAGCAGGGCATCACCGGCAAGAAGGTCGAGTACCACTCGATCCCGTACAAGAGCATCACGCACTTCGCCGTGGAGACGGCCGGCACGTTCGACCTCGACGCCGAGCTGAAGATCTGGATCTCCGGCAACTCCGTCCCCGTCCAGAAGACCTTCACCAAGGGCGTGGACATCTACGAAGTGCAGGCGATCCTGACGCAGTTCGTCGCGCGGTAGTTCGCCGTGGACGTGTGAGGCCCCCGGGACGGGTTCCGGGGGCCTCTGCCGTCTCGCTGTCAGTCCCTCGGAGGAGACTGGTCCCGTGACGTGGCGGTGTACGGGAATGCGGTGGAGCGGGGGTGCGCCCGGGCTCCGTTGGGAGGGCGGGCGGGTGTCCGTGCTCACGTACGGGCAGCAGGTCGCCTTCCGGGCCGTCGGGCAGCGGCTGTGCCCGGGAGCCCGTGGGAATCCCTGCCCGCTCGGAGCGACCGTGCCGGCGCGTGCCACCGGCGGGCAGTGTCCCGAGTGCGCGCGGCTCGACCGGGTCCACTCGGTCGCCGCCGACACCATCGCCGACGATCCTCGGACGTACCGCGTCTACCTCGCCTGGTTCGGGCCCGGGATGACCAAGGTCGGGATCACCGGCGAGGAGCGGGGTGACGCCCGGCTCCTGGAGCAGGGGGCCGTCGCCTTCAGCTGGCTCGGGCGGGGGCCGCTCATGGCCGCCCGGCGGACCGAGGAGCTGCTGCGGCACGCGCTGAAGGTGCCCGACCGGATCCCGTACGAGCGGAAGCGCGCCGTACGGCACGAGCTGCCCGCCCCGGACGCGCGCCGCCACGAGATCGAGGAGCTGTACCGCTCGGCCGTCGCCCTGCCCGCCTGGGGCGACACCCTGGAGACGCTTCCCTGCGAGGTACGCGACCACGCCGGGGCGTTCCGGCTCGACGGGCTCCCCGGACTCGCCGGGACCGTCACCGAGCTCTGCGACGACGGCGTCGTCGCCGGCCGCCTCCTCGCCGCCGCCGGGCCCGACCTGCACCTTCTCGACTCCGAGGGCCGGGTGCTCGCCCTCGACACCCGTATCGTCCGCGGCTGGGCACTCGTCGCCGTCGATCCCGGCCATCGCGTCACCGTGCCCGTGCGGAAGGCGAACACCGACGTCCAGGACGGGCTGTTCCCGACGTGACGACGGGGACCCTCGCGGGCCTCCGTATGGACATGATCGGCCCGTTCGGTGGAGGGTGATCGGCATGATCCGCCTGATCCAAGGACGCCGAAGCCGACCGGAGTCCCGGCCGTGAGCGCCGCCGAGACCCATGCCGCCGAGACCCGCGCCATCGTCCGTCGGCTCGGCCTGCCCGGCCTGATCGACGTCCACACCCACTTCATGCCCCGCAACGTCCTCGACAAGGTCTGGGCGTACTTCGACTCAGTCGGCCCCCTGACCGGCATGGAGTGGCCCATCACCTACCGCGAGGAGGAGGACCGCAGGGTCGCCCTCCTCCGCGAGTTCGGGGTCCTCGCCTTCACCTCGATGCTCTATCCGCACAAGGCCGGCATGGCCCCCTGGCTCAACGGCTGGGCCGCCGACTTCGCCGCCCGTACGCCCGACTGCCTCCACACCGCCACCCTCTACCCCGAGCCGGACGCGACCGCATACGTCGGCAAGGCGATCGACGACGGCGCACGCGTCTTCAAGGTCCACCTCCAGGTCGGCGGGTTCGATCCCAACGATCCGCTCCTCGACGAGAGTTGGGCGACGCTCGCGGACACGCGCATGCCCGTCGTCATCCACTGCGGCTCCGGGCCCGCCCCCGGGAAGTTCACCGGCCCCGGACCCATGGGACAGCTGCTGGCCCGCCACCCCGGGCTGCGGCTGATCGTCGCGCACATGGGGATGCCCGAGTACGCCGACTTCCTCGACCTCGCCGAGCGGTACGAAGGCGTCCACCTCGACACCACCATGGCCTTCACCGACTTCAGCGAACGCCTCGCGCCCTTCCCCGCCGCCGAACTCCCCCGCCTGCGCGCCCTGCAGGACAAGATCCTCCTCGGCTCCGACTTCCCGAACATCCCCTATCCGTACGCCCACCAGCTGCAGGCCCTCGAACGGCTCGGTCTCGGGGACGACTGGATGCGCCGGGTCCTCTACGGCAACGGCGCCGCGCTCTTCCCTCGGCTTTCTCAGGGAATTCACAGGTAAGGGAAAGGGAGATCTCAGTACGTCCGGACAGCGTGGCCGTATGACTGCCACCAAGCCCCGCGGGCGTACCGACATGACCCGGCCCGACGGCTCGGCCGTCCGCGTTCTCGTCGTGGACGACGAGGCGTCGCTCGCCGAGCTCCTCTCCATGGCCCTGCGGTACGAGGGCTGGCAGGTGCACAGCGCCGGTGACGGGGCGGGGGCCCTGCGCGCGGCGCGGGAGTTCCGGCCCGACGCGGTCATCCTCGACGTGATGCTGCCCGACATGGACGGGCTCTCCGTCCTCGGCCGGCTGCGGCGCGAGCAGCCGGACGTGCCGGTGCTGTTCCTGACCGCCAAGGACGCCGTCGAGGACCGGATCGCCGGTCTCACGGCGGGCGGCGACGACTACGTCACCAAGCCGTTCAGCCTGGAGGAGGTCGTGGCCCGGCTGCGCGGGCTGATCCGGCGTTCCGGCGCGGCGCAGGCCCGCAGCGAGTCGCTGCTCGCCGTCGGCGACCTGACGCTGGACGAGGACAGCCACGAGGTCACCCGCGGCGGCGAGTCGATCCATCTCACGGCCACCGAGTTCGAGCTGCTGCGCTACCTCATGCGCAATCCGCGCCGGGTGCTCAGCAAGGCGCAGATCCTGGACCGGGTGTGGTCCTACGACTTCGGCGGCCAGGCCAACGTCGTCGAGCTGTACATCTCCTACCTGCGGCGGAAGATCGACGCGGGGCGCGCCCCCATGATCCACACGCGGCGCGGGGCGGGCTATCTGATCAAGCCCGGGGAGTAGGACGACCCATGCGAGGCCCCCGCTCCTGGTCGCTCCGCACGCGACTCGTCGTCTCCGCCGTCACCCTGATCGCGATCGTCGCCACGGTGATCGGGACGGTGACGACGATCGCGTTCCGGTCCTATCTGTACGACCAGGCCGACGGCCAGCTGCAGGGCGTCGCCAACCGGGCCGCAGGGCCGCCGCAGAACATGCCGGGACCCACCCCTGGCGGCACCCCTGAGGTGCTCGGATTCGTCACCGGCCCCGGCGCCCCGCTCGGCACGGTCGGCGCGTCCGTCGTGGACGGCGAGCTGAGGGACGCCGCCGTCTCCGAGGAGGAGGAGCAGGGGACGTACGGTCCGAAGTACCGCGACCAGGCCCTGGACGAGGCCCAGCGCGCCGCCCTCGCCGCCGTTCCGCGCGACGGCTCGCCCCACACCGTCGAGCTGCCGGGGATGGACGACTACCGGGTCGAGTACGCGTCCGGGAGCCGCGGGGACTTTCTCGTCGGCATCCCGCTCTCCGACGTCCAGGACACCCTCTCCACCCTGATCCTCGTCGAGGTGAGCGTCACCGGCGCCGGTCTCGTCGCCGCCTCGCTGGCCGGCGGCGCGCTGGTCGGGATCGCGCTGCGGCCGCTGCGGCGGGTCGCCGCCACCGCCACCCAGGTCTCCGAACTGCCGCTGCACAGCGGCGAGCCGGCCCTCCACCACCGTGTCGCGGAGGCGGATCCGCGCACCGAGGTCGGGCAGGTCGGCGCCGCCATCAACAGGATGCTCGACCATGTCCATTCCGCGCTCCACTCCCGTCAGCAGAGCGAGACCCGGGTACGGCAGTTCGTCGCCGACGCGAGCCATGAGCTGCGTACGCCGCTCGCCTCGATCCGGGGGTACGCGGAGCTGACGCGGCGCGGCCGGGAGGAGTGCGGCCCCGACACCCGGCATGCGCTCGGGCGGATCGAGTCCGAGGCGACGCGGATGACGGGGCTCGTCGAAGACCTGCTGCTGCTCGCCCGACTGGACGCCGGACGCCCGCTCTCGTACGAGAGCACCGATCTCGCACCGCTCGTCGTGGACGCGCTCTCCGACGCCCGCGCGGCGGGAGCCGAGCACCACTGGCGGCTCGAACTGCCCCGGTCCGCCGTGTCGGTACGGGCGGACGGCGCCCGCCTCCACCAGGTCCTCGTCAACCTGCTCGCCAACGCCCGTACCCACACCCCGCCCGGCACGATCGTCACCGCGCGCGTACGGACGGAGGGCGGCCGCGCGCTCGTCGAGATCGAGGACGACGGGCCCGGCATCCCGCCCGAGCTCCTCCCCGTCGTCTTCGAGCGGTTCGCCCGTGGCGACGCCTCCCGCACCCGTCAGGCCGGCGGCAGCAGCACCGGGCTCGGGCTCGCCATCGTGCGGGCGGTGACGGTCGCCCACGGCGGGGAGGTGACCGTGCGGAGCCGGCCGGGAGAGACCGTCTTCGCCGTGGCGCTCCCCCTGGAGCACCAGCCCGCCCCGCACGACTCACAGCCAGGGCACAGGCTCATCACACAGCCGTGACAGCGGCCCCGGCGAGGGTCTGTGCCATGCGAACCCAAACGATCGCGGGCACCCTCCCCGCCCGGGAGCATCTGCCCGTGGGCATGGCCGGGCGGCCCGTCCTCGATGTGGTGATTCCCGTCTACAACGAGGAGAAGGACCTGGAGCCGTGCGTCCTGCGGCTCCACGACCACCTCTCCCGCACCTTCCCGTACGGCTTCCGCATCACGGTCGCCGACAACGCCTCCACCGACCGGACCCCCGAGGTCGCCGCCACTCTCGCGGCGATGCTGCCCGAGGTGCGTTCGGTACGGCTGGAGCAGAAGGGGCGGGGGCGGGCGCTGCGTACCGTCTGGTCGCACTCGGACGCGCCCGTCCTCGCCTACATGGACGTCGATCTCTCCACCGATCTGAACGCCCTGCTGCCGCTCGTGGCGCCGCTCATCTCCGGCCACTCCGACCTGGCGATCGGCTCCCGGCTCGCCCGCTCCTCGCGGGTCGTGCGGGGGCCGAAGCGGGAGTTCATCTCGCGGGCCTACAACCTGATCCTGCGCGGTTCGCTCGCCGCCCGGTTCTCCGACGCGCAGTGCGGGTTCAAGGCGATACGCGGTGATGTCGCCGCCCGCCTGCTGCCGATGGTCGAGGACACGGGCTGGTTCTTCGACACCGAGATGCTCGTCCTCGCCGAGCGCGCCGGACTGCGCATCCACGAGGTGCCCGTCGACTGGGTCGACGACCCCGACTCCACGGTCCACATCGTGCGGACGGCCACCGACGACCTGAAGGGCGTCTGGCGGGTGGGCCGGGCGCTCGCCACCGGCTCGCTGCCGCTCGACCGGCTCGCCCGGCCCTTCGGTGACGACCCCCGGGACCGTGAACTCGCGGGCGTCCCGCGAGGGTTGGCCCGGCAGCTGGTCGGCTTCTGTGTCGTGGGGGCGCTGTCGACGCTCTTCTACGTGGCGCTGTACTCGCTCTTCCGGCTCGGTATCGGACCCCAACTCGCCAACGCGGGCGCACTGTTGGTGTCGGCCGTCGCCAACACCGCCGCCAACCGTCGTCTCACCTTCGGCGTACGGGGCAGGGACCGGGCCGTCCGCCACCAGGCGCAGGGGCTCGTCGTCTTCGGTATCGGCCTCGCGCTGACCAGCGGTTCACTCGCCGCGCTCGGCGCGGCCACCGGCGACCCCGCCCATTCCACCGAACTCGCCGTGCTGATCGTGGCCAACCTCGCCGCGACGGTCGTGCGCTTCCTCCTCTTCCGGCTCTGGGTCTTCCCGGACACCTCGCTCTCAAGGAACACCCGATGACCACCACGTACGACACGCCTTCCGGGCCGGCCGAGCCTTCAGGGCCGCCCGCCGTCCGTGCGGCGCATGCCGCGCCGTCCACCCGGACGGGCCGCATCGGCCGTCTCCGGCGCGGGCGGGCCGAGGACGCCCCGTGGGTGCGCCCCGCGTTCCTCGTCCTCCTCCTCGCGACCACCCTGCTCTACCTGTGGAACCTGAGCGCCTCCGGTTACGCCAACTCCTTCTACTCCGCCGCCGTCCAGGCCGGCAGCGAGAGCTGGAAGGCCTTCTTCTTCGGCTCGCTCGACGCGGCGAACGCCATCACCGTCGACAAGCCGCCGGCCGCGCTCTGGCCGATGGCGCTGTCCGTGCGCCTCTTCGGGCTCGGGTCCTGGCAGATCCTGCTGCCCGAGGTGCTGATGGGGGTGGCGACCGTCGCCGTCCTCTACGCGGCGGTACGGCGCCGGTTCGGCGCGGGAGCCGGGCTGCTCGCGGGCGCGGTGCTCGCGCTCACCCCGGTCGCCGCGCTGATGTTCCGCTTCAACAACCCGGACGCGCTGCTGGCCCTGCTGATGACGGTCGCCGTGTACTGCGTGCTGCGGGCCCTTGAGGACGCGAAGAGCGGTACGAAGTGGCTGGTGTGGGCGGGGGTCGCCTTCGGCCTCGCCTTCCTCGCCAAGACGCTCCAGGCCTTCCTGATCCTTCCGCCGCTGGCGCTCGTGTACGCGGTGTGCGCCCCGGTCGGCTTCGGCCGCAGGATCGGCCGGCTGGCCCTCGCCGGGCTGGCGATGATCGCCTCCGCCGGCTGGTGGGTGGCCCTGGTCGAGCTGTGGCCGGCGTCCTCCCGCCCGTACATCGGCGGCTCGCAGAACAACAGCTTCCTGGAGCTCACGTTCGGCTACAACGGCCTGGGCCGGATCAACGGCAACGAGACCGGCAGCGTCGGCGGCGGAGGCCGCGGCGGCGGTGGCGGCGGCCAGGGCGGCGGCTGGGGCGAGACGGGCATCGGGCGGATGTTCAACGACGCGGTCGGCGGTCAGATCTCCTGGCTGCTGCCCGCCGCGCTGATCCTGCTCGTGGCCGGGCTCGTCATCACCTGGCGTGCGCCGCGGACGGACACCGCCAGGTCCGCCTTCCTGGTCTGGGGCGGCTCGCTGCTGATGACCCTGGGCGTGTTCAGCTTCATGGCCGGCATCTTCCACGAGTACTACACGGTGGCCCTGGCCCCGTACATCGCGGCGCTCGTCGGCATGGGCGCGAGCGTCCTGTGGGAGGAGCGCACCAGGTTCCTCGCCTCGGCGACCCTGGCCGTGACGGTCGCGGGGACGGCGGTGTGGGGGTACGTCCTGCTCGGCCGGACGCCCGACTGGATGCCGTGGCTGCGCTGGGCGGTCCTGATCGCGGGCTCGGTCGCCGCGCTCGGGCTGCTGCTCGCCGGACGCCTCGACCGGCGGATCGGGCTCGGTCTCGCCGGGCTCGGTCTGGCGGCGGTTCTCGCGGGCCCGGTCGCGTACACCCTCTCCACGCTGAGCACCGGCCACCAGGGGTCGATCGTGACGGCGGGCCCGTCGGGCGGCGCGATGGGCGGCCCCGGCGGAGGCCGCGGCGGGCCGCGCGCGATGTACGGGATGTTCGACGGGGGCGGCGGCCAGGCGGGCGCGGGCCAGGCGGGCGGCGGCCCCGGTGGGCAGATGCCCGGCGGCCAGGGGGGCGGGCAGGCGCCCGGTGGGCAGGGTGGGCAGATGCCCGGCGGCCAGGGCGGGCAGATGCCCGGTGGTACGCCTCCTCAGGGCAACGGCCAGGGCAATGCCCGGGGCAACGGCGGCACGGGCATGGAGCGCGGTGGCCCCGGTGGCGGTGGCATGGGCGGTCTGCTCAACGGCGCGACCGTCGGCTCCAAGGCCAAGGCCACCCTCCTCGACGGAGCCGACGACTACACCTGGGTCGCGGCGGCCATCGGTGCGCAGAACGCGGCCAGCTACCAGCTCGCCACCGGAAAGCCGGTGATGGCGATCGGCGGCTTCAACGGCAGCGACCCGTCGCCGACCCTCGCCCAGTTCAAGCAGTACGTGGCCCAGGGGAAGATCCACTACTTCGTCGGTAGCGGCACCGGCGGTGGTGGTGGTGGTGGCGGGATGGGTGGCGGGATGGGTGGCGGGATGGGTGGCAACTCCGAGATCTCGACGTGGGTCACCGCCACCTTCGAGCAGGTCACCGTCGACGGCGCCACGTTCTACGACCTGACGCAGAAGAAGTAATCGCTATACAGCGTAAGAGAGACCCTTGTACGGTGTACGAGACCTAGTCCCGTACACCGTACAAGGAGTGCTGTCCCATGACGGCGACGACCGCCGCGAACGAACCCACCGCCGGGAAGGCCACCCCCGGCGGGCATCCGCAGCGCTGGCTGATCCTCGGCGTCATCTGCCTCGCCCAGCTCACCGTGCTGCTCGACAACACCGTCCTGAGCGTCGCGATCCCCTCGCTGACCTCCGAACTCCACGCGACGACCACCGACATCCAGTGGATGATCAACGCGTACTCGCTCGTCCAGTCCGGCCTCCTGCTGACGGCGGGCAACGCCGCCGACCGCTACGGCCGCAAGAAGCTCCTCGCCGTCGGTCTCGCGCTCTTCGGCCTCGGCTCGCTCGCCGCCGGACTCGCCGACTCCACCGCGCAGCTGATCGCCGCCCGGGCCGGCATGGGCGTCGGTGGCGCACTCCTGATGACCACCACCCTCGCCGTCGTCATGCAGATCTTCGACGACTCCGAGCGGGTCAAGGCGATCGCGCTCTGGTCCACCGTCAGCTCGCTCGGCTTCGCCGCCGGCCCGCTCATCGGCGGCGTGATCCTGAACCACTTCTGGTGGGGAATGATCTTCCTCGTCAACATCCCGGTCGCGGCCGTCGGCCTGGTCGCCGTCCTCAAGCTCGTACCGGAGTCGAAGAACCCGCAGGGCGAGCGCCCCGACCTGCTCGGCGCGCTGCTCTCCACGATCGGCATGACCGCCGTCGTGTACGCGATCATCACGGGCCCCGAGCACGGCTGGACCTCCGCCGAGGTGCTGGTCCCGGCCGCCATCGGTGTCCTCGTCCTCGGCGCCTTCGCGCTCTGGGAGCTGCGGACCCCGTACCCCATGCTCGACATGCACTTCTTCCGGAACCAGAAGTTCATCGGCGCCATCGGCGGCTCGCTGCTCGTCGTCTTCGGCATGGGCGGCTCGCTGTTCCTGCTCACCCAGCACCTGCAGTTCGTGCTCGGCTACGAGCCGCTGGAGGCCGGTCTCCGGATGGCGCCCCTCGCGCTGACGATCGTCGGTCTCAACCTGACCGGCATGGGCCCCAAGCTGGTGATGAGGATCGGCACCCCGTCGGCCGTCGTCCTCGGCATGACCCTGGTCGCGGGCGGTCTCACCTCGATCGCCGTGCTCGGCGGCGGTACGGACGGCAGCTACTGGGGGATGCTCCTCGGCCTGGTCCTGATGGGCGGCGGCATCGCCGTCTCCTCCCCGGCCATGGCCAACGCCATCATGAGCGCGATCCCGCCGGAGAAGGCGGGCGTGGGCGCCGGCATCAACGGCACCCTCGCCGAGTTCGGCAACGGCCTGGGCGTCGCCGTCCTCGGCGCCGTGCTCAACGCCCGCTTCGCCGCGCTCGTCGCCGTCACCGCGGCCTCGCTGCCCGCGGCCCTCGCGGCGGCCGGAAGCGACGCCGAACGGGCGGAGATCTCCGACGCGTTCGCCACCGGCCTCCAGACCAGCCAGCTGGTCGGCGCCATCGCCGTCTTCGCGGGCGGCCTGCTCGCGGCGGCGCTGCTGCGCCGGGCGGAACGGTCCGAGAAGAGGGAAGCGGCTGCATAGCATGGTGGCGGACCGCTGACAGAGTGAGCTCACGGAGGAACGCGATGGTCAAGGCCGCAGACCGGGCCAAGAACCCGGCGCGTTCCTCCGTATGGCTCGAACGGCCGACCCAGCGCGGCGGAGGCGGCCCGGCCGGCCTCGACCGCGACCGGATCGTGGCGACCTCGATCCGGATGCTCGACGAGGACGGCCTGGCCGGGCTCTCGATGCGCAAGCTGGCGACCGAACTGGGCGTCACGGCGATGTCGCTCTACTGGTACGTGGACACCAAGGACGACATCATCGAGTACGCCCTCGACGCCGTGTACGAGGGCATCGACCTGGAGGCCGTCTCCGCGGCCGAGGACTGGCGCGACCGGCTCCGGGCCCTCGCGCTCGGCTACCGCCGGATGCTGGTCCGGCACCCCTGGGTCTCCGCCTGCGTGGGCATGTACCTGAACGTCGGGCCGCGGGCGCTCGTCGTCGGGACCGCGATCCAGGACGCCGTCCGGGCCACCGGACTCCCGGTCCACGGTCAGCCGGGCACGCTCGCGGCGGTGTTCCAGTTCGTGTACGGATACGGCACGATCGAGGCCCTGTTCGCCCGGCGCTCGGCCGAGGCGGGCATGACGCAGGACGAGTTCTACACGGAGTCCGTCGCCGCGTTCCGCGACGAGCCGCAGTTCGCCGAGCCGATGGCGAAGATGGAGGAGCTCTTCGCCGAGCGCGCCTCGCACGGCAGCGTCAGCGACATGTGGGAGCGGGACTTCGCCTACGCCCTCGACATCCTGATCGCGGGCATCGAGGTCATGGCCGCGCGCGAGGGCGAGGGCTCCTGAAGACGCGGGGCCGGGCGCCACGCGAGGGCGCCCCGGCCTCCGGCGGCGCGCCTTGGCCTCCCGTGGCGCGTCTTGGCCCCGTCGGTACCGCGCCCCAGCCCGTCCGTCGCGCCCCTCAGCCCTCCCGCACCGCCTGGATGTCCAAGGTCACCCGCAGCGTCGCGCCGATCGCCGCGATGCCCGCCGACACCACCTGGTTGTAGTTCATCGCGAAGTCCTCGCGCCGCAGCTCCGCCTCCGCGCGGAACGCCGCCCGCACCCCGCCCCACGGATCCGCGCTCGTCCCCAGGTACGTGAGATCCAGCGGGACGTGCCGCGTGACGCCCCGCAGGGTCAGCTCGCCGTCGACGGTCCACCGGTCCGGGCCCGCCTCGCGCAGCGCCGAGCTGCGGTACGTGATCTCAGGGAAGCGGTCCACGTCCAGGAAGTCCTCGGACCGCAGGTGCTTGTCCCGCAGCCCGTTGCCCGTGTCGACGGACCCGGCCGCGATGACCGCCTCCACCCGCGAGGCCAGGACCTCCGGCGTGATCTCGATCCGGCCGGTGAACTCGGTGAACCGGCCGTGCACGCTGGAGATCCCCAGGTGCTGGGCCACCGCCCCCACCGAGGAGTGCGCCGCGTCCATGCTCCACGCCCCCGGCGGCGGGAGCTCCGTACCGCCCGCGCGGGCCAGGACGACCGTCCCGACATCCGCCCGCCCGGTCCCGCCCACCAGCGACGTGCGCGCGTCCGGCGCGTAGCCGAGCGCGGTCACCACCACCGTGTACGGCCCCGGGGCCAGCGAGCCCTCGGCCCGTACGACCCCGTCCCCGTCGGCCGCCGCCCGCAGGACCTGTCCGCCCGAACCGTCCGTCACGGTCACCACCGCGTGCTGGACCGGCCACCCGTCGCGGGTCCGTACCTGTGCGTGCAGTCCCATCCGTACCCTCAACCCTCACGTGGAAGAACAACGGGGCGGCAGGCCGTCCCCATGACCCCTGCCGCCCCGGACCCGGTCGCGCCTCCGCTCGAAGCGCGGCCGGGAGTCGGTCACTCGCCCGGGTGGGCGAGTTCGATGTCGTGGCCGTCGACCCCGGCACCGGTCACGGTCAGCCGTCCCGCGACCGGCGGGTAGCCGGTCGCGATGAGCGTGTACTCACCGGCGTCCAGGTCCGCGAAGGCGTACGCGCCCTCCGCGTCCGTCGTCGCCGAGGCCTTCACGTTCCCGGCGGCGTCGACCAGGGTCACCCGTGCGTCGGCCAGCGGCCGGTGGTCGAGGCCCGCGCGGACCGTCCCGTGGACGACCGCCCCGGCCGCCAGGGCCACGTCGAGCCGGGTCGCGCCCTGGCCGCCGATCTCGACGGGCAGCGCCTGCGGGCGGTAGCCGGTGGCGGTGACCGCGACCGTGACCGCGCCCGGCACCAGCTCGCCGAAGGCGAAGCCGCCGTCCGCACCGGACTTGCCGGTGGCCAGCACCTCGCCCCGTACGTCCGTGATCACGACCATGGCCCCGTCCACGGGTGCGCCGCTCTCGGCCGCGGTCACCGAGCCGTTGAGCCCGCTGGTGCCGGTCAGGAGTACGTCGTGTGCGAGCGGACCGTCGTTCACGACGACCGTGGAGGCCTGCGGCTGGAAGCCGTCGGCGGAGGCGATCAGGACGTACGAACCGGCGGCCGGGGCGTCGAAGGCGTACCGGCCCTCGCTCCCGACGACCGAGCGGCCGAGCTGCTGCCCGCCGAGCGAGATCAGCGTGAGCGTCGCGCCGGGCAGGTCGGTGCCTTCGGCGGTACGGACGGTGCCGCTGATGGTCAGGCCGGTGGTCACCGTGGCCGTGGTGGCGGCGACCGCCACGGCGGCCGTCGGCTCCTCCGGCGCGGCGGCCGGCGCCGCGGCCGCCGCGGCGTCCGTCTTGGGAGCCGAACTGCTCTTCAGCGCGACCTCCTTGATGAACAGCGTCACCAGGAAGGCGAGCAGCGCGAACGGCGCCGAGTAGAGGAAGACATCGGCGACACCGTGTCCGTACGCGTCCTCCATGACGGTACGGATCGGGGCCGGCAGCTTGTCCATGTCCGGGATGCCACCGCCCGAACCGCCGTTGGCCATGCCCGCGGCCTTCGGGCCGAGGGCGGTCATGCCGTCCTGGACGTAGTGCGTGACCCGGTTGGCCAGCACCGCGCCGAGCGCCGAGACGCCGATCGCGCCGCCGAGGGAGCGGAAGAAGGTGACGACGGACGAGGCGGAACCGAGGTCGGCCGGGGCCACCTGGTTCTGCGTGCAGAGCACCAGGTTCTGCATCATCATGCCGAGGCCCAGACCCATGACGCCCATGAAGAGCGCGATGTGCCAGTACTCCGTGTCGTAGCGGATCGTGCCGAGCAGGCCGAGTCCACCGGTCGTCAGGGCACCGCCGCTGACCAGCCAGGCCTTCCACTTGCCGGTCTTGGTGATGACCATGCCGGAGACGGTCGAGGACACGAACAGACCGGCGATCATCGGGATGGTGAGGACGCCGGACATCGTCGGCGACTCGTTGCGCGCCAGCTGGAAGTACTGGCTGAAGAAGACCGTGCCGGCGAACATCGCGACGCCGACGAAGAGCGAGGCGAGGGAGGCGAGGGTGATCGTGCGGTTGCGGAAGAGACGCAGCGGGATGATCGGCTCGTCGGCCTTGGACTCGACGAGGACGAAGAGCGCGCCGAGGACGACGGAGCCGCCGACCATGGCGGCCGTCTGCCAGGACATCCAGTCGTACTTGTCGCCCGCGAAGGTCACCCAGATCAGGAGGAGGGAGACCGCGGCGCTGATGACGAAGGCGCCGGTCCAGTCGACCTTGACCTTGCGCTTCACGACGGGGAGCTTCAGCGTCTTCTGGAGGACCAGCAGCGCGATCAGCGCGAAGGGCACGCCGACGTAGAAGCACCAGCGCCAGCCGAGCCAGTCGGTGTCGGTGATGACGCCGCCGAGCAGCGGGCCGCCGACGGTGGCGACGGCGAAGACCGCACCGAGGTAGCCGCTGTACCGGCCGCGCTCACGCGGGGCGATCATCGCGGCCAGGATGATCTGGGAGAGGGCGGTCAGACCGCCGACGCCGATGCCCTGGACGACACGGCAGGCGATGAGCATCCCGGTGTTCTGGGAGAGACCGGCGACGACCGAGCCGGCGACGTAGATGACCAGTGCTATCTGGACGAGCAGCTTCTTGGAGAAGAGGTCCGCGAGCTTGCCCCAGAGCGGGGTGGTCGCGGTCATCGACAGAAGCGCGGCCGTGACGACCCAGGTGTAGGCGGACTGGCCGCCGCCGAGGTCGGTGATGATCTGGGGGAGGGCGTTGGACACGATCGTCGACGACAGGATGGCGACGAACATGCCGAGCAGCAGCCCGGAGAGCGCCTCCATGATCTGCCGGTGCGTCATGGGCGCCGCGCCGGAGGTGTGGCCGCCCGCCTGCGTTGGCGGGGCGGGTGTGGTCGTGGCCATGAACTTCCTTTGCTGTTACGCGTGTGCTGTCGGGGTGGGGTGTGGGGGTGGCGTGCGGGGGCGCGGTGTGGGGTGCGCGGTGTTGGGGTGCGCGGTGTGGGGTGTGTGGTCCGCGGTGCGGTGCGGTGCGGGGTGCGGGCTGCGGGGTGTGTGGTCCGCGGTGTGGTTGCGGGTTGCGGGGTGTGTGGTCCGCGGTGTGGGGTGTGCGGTGCGGGTTGCGCGGGTGCTTTAGGCGTGGTGGGCCCGGCAGTCCCCGAAGGAGTCGCGTAGGCGGGCGAGCAGGTGGGTGAGCAGTTCGACGTCGTCGTCGGACCAGTCCGCGAGGTTGCGGGTGAGCATCGCGGTCAGCCGCCGGTCGAGCTCGTCGAGCTTCTCCCTGCCCTCGGCGGTGAGGTGCAGGATGCGGGAGCGCCGGTCGGCGGGGTCGGGCAGCCGCTCGACCCAGCCGCGGTCGACGGCGTGGGAGACGTGGCGGCTGCTCACCGACATGTCGACGGCCATCCGCTCCGCGATCCGGCTCATCCTCATGTCCCCGTCGTGCTTGAGCAGGGCGAGGACGATGGCGGAGCCGCTGGGGCAGTCGGCGGGCAGTGAGCGGGCCATCCCGCGCTTGACCGCGCCGATGGCGCTGACCTGTCGGGCGAGGTTCTCGTACCGGTTCGGCTTGTCCACTGTGACCCCATGACCCGATGCATCTTGTTGCTTAGGGCAACCATAGAGATGGATGGTTGCTCCAGGCAAACTAAATCGGTCAAACGGCGCTAAAGAATCGGCAAAGGGGGAGCGGGGGGAGGGGCGAGAGGAAGGGGCAGGGGGTGTGGGGGAGGAACGGGCTGGGTCGGGGGTGGGTCGCCGTGCGGGGGATCGGTGCCTGAGCAGTGTCCGACCGGTGCCGGACCGGTGCCCGGACCCGGCGGGGGCTTGGGGGCGGCAGCCGGGGTTCGCTAGGGTCCTGGCTCATGGCACACAACCCCCAAGCTCCGTACGGTCAGGGCCCCGGCCCCGAGGGCAACTACGACCCGGCCGGCAGCACGCAGATGTTCCGCGCCTTCGTCGACGAGGGCGCCCCGCAGGGCGGCGCCCGCCAGGCGGCGGCCCCCCAGTCCTCCGGCCCCCGGGTGGGCCTCATCGTCGGCGTGATCGCGGCGATCGTGGTCCTGGCTGCGGTGGCCTGGCTGGCGCTGGGCTGAGGCCGGGACCTGGGCCTGGGCTCTTCTGGGCTTCGGGTTCCGAGGGCCTTGGCCTGGACGTCCCTGTGGGCTTCTGGGTCGGCCGCCCTCGTTCCGAGTGTGGCGACCGGAGGCGGTGCGTCAAGGGCGCTCCCTGCGGTCGCGTCGGCTTCGCCGATTGCGCTGCGCTTCACCCTTGAC
>NZ_JBHWBS010000030.1:68553-73676 GCF_042735655.1 Streptomyces sp. NPDC059567
GGGCAGGGTGTGTGGTTTATAAGAGACAGGCTTCACCCTTGACCCACTGCCTCCGGTCGCCTTTTCACACTCGGAGGGCGGCCGGGGGGCGTGGCCACGCGGGGGGACCCTGTGGCGCGAAGCGCCGTGGGCGTCTGTCGGGTGTGGGGGTGGTGGTGCGCGGTCGTTGAATGGGGTGGCCCGGCGGCGCTTGGCGTGTGACGGCCGGTGGGTTGCTGGGACTCCTGCTCCGCTGGTCACTGTCGGTGGGTGGTGGGGTGAGTTGATCGGTGTGGGTGTCCGTAAGTTCCGCAACTCGCCTTCGGGCGGTCCTGAGGGGCCGATTCCGGGGAAGTTACCGCGAGTAGTGGAGAGTTGGGGACCTCTGCCCCTCTCCGCACCTGCCATTCGGCTCTTTGTTGCCTCGGAGCTGTCACACATGTGCGGTGCGCTCCGTCAGTGGGGTGTGCGAGCGGGAAACGCTCGCCGCCCCCGAGCTGAGGAGCCTCCGATGTCCACCACCTACATCGTCGTCACCGCCGTCGCCGCGTTCATGGTCGGCTTCTCGGCGCTCTCGGTCTTCATCAAGGCCCCGTGGGTCATCCAGCCGCTGACCGAGTACGGAGTCCCCCGGTCCTGGTGGACCTGGCTCGGCCTGGCCAAGGCGGCCGGCGCGGTGGGCCTCGTCGTGGGTCTGTGGATCCCGGCGATCGGCCTCGCGGCAGGCATCGGCGTGGCCCTGTACTTCACCGGGGCCCTGATCACCGTGATCCGCGCCCGCTCGTACGCGCACGTCGTCTGGCCGGTGATGTACGCGGCCCCGGCCGTCGCCGCCCTGTTCCTCGCCTGAGCCGTACCGTTACGGCTCGAGCCAGCGCCGCAGCGCGTCGACGGTGGTCTCCGGCGAGGTGTTGAAGCAGAGGCGGATCCCGGGCACGGCCTCGATGAGGACGTTCACGAGCCGTTCGAACAGCAGGGTGTGCTCGGGCATCATGCGCACGCCACCGCCGATCATCGCCAGGCCGAAGTCCTCGTCCTTGAGCAGTCCCCGCACGGCGGCCTCGGCGTCGTCCGGGGAGGGGTCCACCAGACAGGTCACGACGTCGAACCCGGCCTCGCGCAGCGCGGCGTTCCCGGCCGCGATGCGTGCGGTGAGCGACGCCTCGTCGAAACCGTCGGGCAGGGTGCTGTAGTCGAGCGAGCGGGGGTGCAGTCCGATGGACAGGGTCTTGGTGTTCTCCACGATCACAGGGTGCCCACGAACGAGTTCCCCATGCCTGGTTCCGCGGTCACTTCCAGGTCGCCGTGACCTTCTGGGTGTCGACGTGCATGCCGAGCGGGACGCGCCAGGAGTCCACGCAGACCGTGTACGTCCGGGTCTGCGCCGCTCCGGCCGCGATGGGGGCGGGGAGGGGCTGAGCCGATTCGATCGTCGCCCAGTCGATGCCGAGCGCGCCGATGATGTGGGTGGCGAAGGTGACCGTCCCTGAAGTGGCCGCCGTGCCGCCCGTGTTGCGGAAGGTGACCGTCACGCGTTCGCACCATCGCTTGTCCGCGTCCGTGAGGACCGGGGCGGAGAGGGTGAGCGTGGCGGGGGTGGCGGGGGTGGTGGGGCTGGGGGGCGGCTGCGACGGGGCGGTCGGTGTGGTCGTGCCCGGGGGTGGAGCGGTCGCGGTGCGCGGTGGGGTCGTGCCGGGCCGGGCGGGTGTGGTCCCGGGGCGCGAGGTTCCAGGGGCCGTTTCCGTATCCGTACCGCCGGGGGCCGGAGTGGTCCCTGGTGGGCGGGGTGAGGGGGACGAGGTGCTGGAGGTCGTCCCACTGGCCGACGGGGCGTCCAGGGGGATCAGCGTGACCGATCCCGACGGCTGCACCGCGTCCTTCGGGGTGGAGCCCGCGCCGACCGCCGCGTAGCCCTCGCCGTCGTCTCCGCTGCCGCACGCGGTCAGCGCTCCGCCGAGGCAGAGCGCGACCACCGTCAGAAGTGACCTCTGTCGCCGCATGGCGTCAGTCTTTCTGACGACATGTCAGTTGTGAACCGGAACCGCGAACTTCAGTCGGCGATCAGGCCCTGGCGGAGCTGGGCCAGGGTGCGGGTCAGGAGGCGGGAGACGTGCATCTGGGAGATGCCGACCTCCTCGCCGATCTGGGACTGGGTCATGTTGGCGAAGAAGCGCAGCATGATGATCTGCCGCTCCCGGGGCGGGAGTTTGGCGAGCAGCGGCTTCAGTGATTCGCGGTACTCGACGCCCTCCAGCGCCGTGTCCTCGTATCCGAGCCGGTCCGCCAGCGAGCCCTCGCCGCCGTCGTCCTCCGGGGAGGGGGAGTCGAGCGAGGAGGCGGTGTACGCGTTGCCGACCGCGAGGCCGTCGACGACGTCTTCCTCCGACACGCCCAGTACGGCGGCGAGTTCGGGGACGGTCGGGGAGCGGTCCAGCTTCTGCGCGAGCTCGTCGCTGGCCTTGGTCAGCGCCAGGCGCAGCTCCTGGAGCCGGCGCGGGACGCGCACCGACCAGGAGGTGTCGCGGAAGAAGCGCTTGATCTCGCCGACGACGGTCGGCATCGCGAACGTCGGGAACTCCACGCCGCGTTCGCAGTCGAAGCGGTCGATCGCCTTGATCAGGCCGATGGTGCCGACCTGGACGATGTCCTCCATCGGCTCGTTGCGGGAGCGGAAGCGGGCCGCCGCGTACCGCACGAGCGGCAGGTTGAGCTCGATGAGGGTGTCGCGGACGTAGGTCCGCTCCGGGCTGTCCGCGGCGGCGCCCGCGTCGTCCAGGGCACGGAGCCGCAGGAAGAGGGAGCGGGAGAGCGTGCGGGTGTCGATGGCTTCCGGCGTGACAACAAGCGGCGCGGTGGGCTCGGCGCTCTCCGCCGTCGGCTGGACCGGCATCGGTACCGGCGTCTGCACGGGCGTGAGCGTGAGCACCTTCGAGCTGCCCTGTTCTGCGGACATGCCACCCCCTTGAGGTCGCGGACGGTCGCGGCGGCCACGACCATCGGAGGAACGCAGCCTCCACCTGAATACCGGAGGCGGGGCTGCGGCAAACGCGGTTCCAGCAGAATGTCACATGTCGGCAACACGCTGTAGTGACTTGTCGACATGGCGTGGGTGAATATCCGCAGGAAACAAGGGGTGTACGGCATTTGGGGCGCCGCGGAACTGCTCCGAACCGGTCTACCCGTTTCAGCTACGCCTCGATCCGATTTGCGGATCTCAATCGGGCGAAGCTCCGGGCGAGGAGCCTTGACACGTGCATCTGCGAGACGCCGAGCTCCTGGCTGATCTGAGACTGGGTCAGGTTGCTGTAGTAACGGAGCATCAGGATCCGCTGCTCGCGTTCGGGCAGCTGTACGAGCAGGTGCCGTACGAGATCCCGGTGCTCGACGCCGGCGAGCGCGGGGTCCTCGTAGCCGAGCCGGTCGAGCAGTCCGGGCAGGCCGTCGCCCTCCTGGGCCGCTTCCAGGGAGGTGGCGTGGTACGAACGGCCGGCCTCGATGCAGGCCAGCACCTCGTCCTCGGCGATCTTCAGGCGCTCGGCGATCTCCGCGGTGGTGGGGGAGCGGCCGTGGGCCGTGGTGAGGTCCTCGGTGGCGCCGTTGACCTGGACCCAGAGCTCGTGGAGGCGGCGGGGTACGTGCACGGTGCGGACGTTGTCGCGGAAGTAGCGCTTGATCTCGCCGACGACGGTGGGCATCGCGAAGGTCGGGAACTGCACGCCGCGGTCGGGGTCGAAGCGGTCGATGGCGTTGATCAGGCCGATGGTTCCGACCTGGACGACGTCCTCCATCGGCTCGTTGCGGGAGCGGAAGCGGGCCGCCGCGTACCGCACGAGGGGGAGGTTGGCCTCGATCAGCGCCCCGCGGATCCGGTCGTGCTCGGGGGTGCCCGGTTCGAGCTCCTTGAGCTGCCCGAAGAGGACCTGGGTGAGTGCGCGGGTGTCGGCGCCCCGGGTGCTCTGTGGCCGGGTGGACTGCGGCCGGGTGGACTGGGGGTGGTTGGGTTGCGGCCGGGTGGCCTGCGGCCGGGCGGACGGGGACAGCGGGCGCGTGGCCTCGGGGTCGCCGGCCTCGTTCTGGGGCGGGACCTGAGGCGCTGTACTGGCCGGCACGTTCACGCCACCCCTTCGGCTGGTATTGCTGGTCAACTACGGTCAAACTCATCCATCAAAAGCGGTCATAGCATCACAAGACATGTCCACTGTGTGCAAGCACCGTATAGCCACGTGTTGAGGGCAAGTTGGGGCCAAACGGGAGGTGAACACCCGGAAGGCCCCCCGCCATGACGGCGAGGGGCCTTGAAGAATCGAGTCGGGCGAACCCTAGAACGCGTAGTCCGCGATCACCCACGTGGCGATCTCGCGCCACAGCGCGACGCCCGCCTGGTGGGCCGGGTGGTCCAGGTAGCGCTGGAGCGCATCGGTGTCCTCGACCGCCGAGTTGATGGCGAAGTCGTACGCGATCGGCCGCTCGGAGATGTTCCAGCCGCACTCCCAGAAGCCCAGCTCCGGGATCTCCTTCTCCAGCCCGTCGAACGCCTCGGCCGCGGCGACGGCACGCGGGTCGTCCTTCGTGATGCCCTCGTTGAGCTTGAACAGGACCAGATGGCGGATCACAGCAGGACTCCTCGTCGGTGGTTCTAGTTGACGAGTTCGGTCATGAACTCGCCGACGCCCTGTGCGGCGGACGATATGCCCTCGAACCCTACCTGGACGAGATCGGCGGCCCTGTCGGGGGAATTGATGATCGTGTACAGCACAAAGACCACGAGCGCGTAGAGCGCGACCTTCTTCGCTTGCGCCATCTGCCGCGCCCTCCCCTGTCTGCACCCCTGCGTGGACGCGTGAGTCTAACGGAGCCACTTCAGCCACTTCACCGGGCCTTTATGGACCAAGGGCCCGGGAATCGGGGCCTTTTGCCGCCCCCCGGAAGGGTGACGGCAGAGCAGTATGGATGTCGAGCCCAGCGGATCTGGCAGGAATCCGCAGGGCCGAGGAGCCGGCCCTCACTGCGGGGTCCGTGCCGCAAGCTTCCCCCTGACTGCGGCGCAGGACTTGCAGGACCGGTTCTCATCGGGGGGAGCGGCTTGTCCCCCCGATGTCGCTCCCCCCGTCCGACGAAAGAGGCCCCGGCCACGCCCACAGGCG
>NZ_JBHWBS010000031.1:0-73023 GCF_042735655.1 Streptomyces sp. NPDC059567
CCCCACGGGTTCGGGCCCCACACCCCTGTCGCGAGTCCGCTTCTCACCCGTCAGAGCGTCGTGGGGAACCGGTCCCAGGCGCGGTGGCCGGCCAGGGACTTCGTGATCTTCTTGAGGACCGCGCCGGCGGTGCCGCCCAGCACGATGCCCGGTTCGTTTGCTCCGATGCCGGCGGCCTCGAGGGCCAGGGAAGCGTCGCCCCATCCGCCGATCGCCTTGCCGTGGCGGTACGCCTCCGAGACCAGCAGCAGGACGCGGGGGTCCGGTCCCCCAGGCTCCGCCGCACCGGCCTTGGCGTCGCGGGCGCCGTGGGCGTCGGCGGCGGCCTCGGGCGTGCCGGCGAGCAGGAGGGCGTCGAACTCGACGGAACGGGCCGCGGCGAAGGTGCGCTGCACGTCGACCGGGTTCTTCGCGCGCCCGAGCGCGCCGCCTGTGGGGGCGATGACCAGGGGAACCATGCCTGCCTTGAACACGGCGTCCCGTACGGTACGGACGCTCCTCAGGTCTGCCGCCGGGTGGGCGATGATGCCGATGACCCGTCCGTCCACGGGCCAGGTCCGGCCGAGCTGCGACAGTGCCGGGCTCGGGTCGGGACGGGTCAGGGGTTCCGTGGGGGCCGGTGCGGGGAGACCGAGTCCGGTGGCGACCTCTTCGCAGAGCTGGGGGTCGATGTTGGCGAGGACGGCCAGGACACGTTCCTTGATGGCCTGCTCGTAGCACTTGCTCAGTTCGAAGGTGTAGGCGGCGACGATGTGTTCGCGCTCCACCGGCGTCATGCTCAGCCAGAAGAGCCGCGGTTGTCCGAAGTGGTCGGCGAACGACGCGGGGGCCTCACGGACCTTCTGCGCGGCGGGCAGCTCGACGGGCACTTCGATGGAGGCGGCCGAGTCGGCACCGGCGAGGAAGGGACAGCCGCCGTCGAGGCTGTTGGGCCGGAAGGGGGCGGTCCCCGCGTGGACGGCCGTCTGATGCATGCCGTCGCGGAGCATGTCATTGACGGGGGAGTGCGGGCGGTTGATGGGGATCTGGGCGAAGTTCGGGCCGCCGAGCCGGCTGATCTGCGTGTCGAGGTAGGAGAACAGCCGCCCCGCGAGGAGCGGGTCGTCGGTGACGTCGATGCCGGGAACGAGATGCCCGGGGTGGAAGGCGACCTGCTCGGTCTCGGCGAAGTAGTTGACCGGGTTGGCGTTCAACGTCATGAGCCCGATGGCCCGTACCGGAGCGAGCTCCTCCGGAACGATCTTGGTGGGGTCGAGGAGATCGATGCCCTCGAAGGTCTGGTCCGGGGTGTCGGGGAAGGTCTGGATGCCCAGCTCCCACTGGGGGAAGGCCCCCGCCTCGATCGCGTCGGCCAGATCCCTGCGGTGGAAGTCGGGGTCCATGCCGTTGGTGATCTGCGCCTCCTCCCAGACCAGGGAGTGGACGCCCAGCTTGGGCTTCCAGTGGAACTTCGCCAAGGTCGTGGCGCCCTTGGCGTCGACCAGGCGGAAGGTGTGGACACCGAAGCCCTCCATCATCCGGAAGGAACGGGGAAGAGCCCGGTCCGACATGTTCCAGAGAGTGTGGTGGGTGGCCTCGGTGTGCAGGGACACGAAGTCCCAGAAGGTGTCGTGGGCGCTCTGTGCCTGCGGGATCTCCCGGTCGGGGTGCGGTTTCGCGGCGTGGATGACATCGGGGAACTTGATGGCGTCCTGGATGAAGAAGACCGGGATGTTGTTGCCCACCAGGTCGAAGGTGCCTTCCCCGGTGTAGAACTTCGTCGCGAATCCACGCGTGTCACGGACCGTGTCCGCCGAACCCCGTGATCCGAGGACGGTGGAGAACCTGACGAACACCGGCGTCTCGGCGCCCTTGGCCAGGAACGCCGCCTTGGTGATCTTCGCCGCTGTGCCGTATCCCTGGAAGACCCCGTGGGCGGCGGCGCCGCGTGCATGCACGACGCGCTCGGGGATGCGTTCGTGATCGAAGTGGGTGATCTTCTCCCGAAGATGGTGGTCCTGCAGCAGCACCGGCCCCCGTGCGCCGGCCTTCAGGGAGTGGTCGCTGTCGGGGAGCCGGGCACCTTGCGCGGTCGTGAGGTAGGCGCCTGTCTGGGCCACGGCGGCCTCGGGCGCGCCCGTGGACTGCCCCGTGGGGCTCACCGTGTCCGGGCCGCTCTGGTCCGGCTTGGGCGGCAGCGGCTCCCGGGGCCGGGTCGGCTCCGCCGCGGCGGGTGGCCGGGGCGAAGGCCGCCCGGGCGGTTGTTCCGACGTGGCCTGCTTCTTCGGCGTGGTCCTGGCATTCGTGCCCCTGCCGGCCGCGGTCTTCTTCGCCTTCTTCTGCACCATGCCTGACGTCTCCTCCTGGCGGACTCGTGCCCGCGAGATCTCCGCCGCGCAGGTCGGCGGGGCCGGAGCGGCCCCGCCGCAACCCTCGCTCCTGTGGCTGCCCGCGGCACGCCGAGTACGCCCGTACCGCCTAACAGCCCCGACCAGCCGGCCGGGCACCACCCGCGTCATCCCGCATGTCCGGTTCTGGCGACAGACCGATAGATCGCCGCATCGTGGATGAGCCACCTCTCAGGGGGCAGTCGCAGGGAGCGGTCGGCGCCTGTCGGCCCGCGACCTGTCCCGTCGATCATGGAGGTGTGCCGTGTCCGGTACGGCTCTGACACCGGGCACGCTGCCTGCCGGACTGATCGCCCTGCCCGGTGTCTACCGACCGCAGGCGGACACCCGTCTGCTCGCCCACGCACTCGCCCACGAGGAGCTGGGCCCCGGGACGCACGTGCTGGAGATCGGTACAGGAACCGGCGCGCTCGCCCTCCATGCCGCGCGGAGACGTGCGCGGGTCACGGCGGTCGACGTCTCGTGGCCCGCCGTCGTCACAGCTCGGCTGAACGCTCTGCGCCAGCGACTGCCCCTGCGCGTCGTGCACGGCGACTTCGCGGCACGCGCCGCAGGCCGCCGCTTCGACCTCATCGTCTCGAACCCGCCCTACGTCCCGGCACCGGGCGCCGGGCCGCCCTCGCGGGGACCCGAACGTGCCTGGGACGCCGGACCCGACGGGCGCGGCGTCATCGACCGGATCTGCGCGAGCGCACCGGCGCTGCTGCGTCCCGGCGGGGTCCTGCTCATGGTCCACTCCGGGCTGTGCGGTGCCCAGGAGACCGTCGACCGGCTGCGCGGGGCGGGAATGGCCGCGGAGGTCACGACGAGAGCCTCGGTGCCCTGGGGACCCGTCCTGCGCTCGCGCCGGGCCTGGCTGGAACGAGTGGGCCTGGCAGCCCAGGCCGAGGAGTGCGAAGAGCTGGTGGTCATCCGTGCCCGTTGACCCCCGGAACACCGCCGGCCCGGCCCGCGGGGAAGCGCCGGCCCGCCGGGTGGCCGTGGACCCGAAGGGCCCCGTCCTCGTGGAGGGCCCCGTCGAGATCGTCCTCGACGACGGAACGGTCGCCCGGTCCGACCGCTTCATGGTCGCCGTCTGCACATGCCGCCGCAGCCGTACGTACCCGTGGTGCGACACAAGTCATCGCCCCCGCGTGCGCGCCACCTCGACCTCCGAGGACAAGGACCCCCGATGACGTCCTCCGCAACGAGCGCCACGGCCACCGCCGCCGGGCCCCGACTGGTCGAACCCCGCGGCGAGCTGTCCATCGCCGTCACCGAGGCCCTGCGATCGAACGGCGTCCCGGCCTACCGCCCCGGGGCCGTACGGACGGCGGATCCATGGGGTGAGGACCTTCAGCTCGCCCTCTACCTCCTCTACGAACTCCACTACCGTGGTTTCGACGGTGTGGACGACGCCCGCGAGTGGGACCCGGAACTCCTGCGTCTGCGCCAGGCCATGGAAGCCCGCTTTCTGCACGCCCTCCGCACCGAGCTGCCCGACGCCCCCCGATCGGTCACGGAGGCCTTCGCCCCGCTCCTGGTCGAGCCGCCGGACCCCGTCGGCAGTCTCAGCCACCACCTCGAACGGAAGGGCGAGTTCTGGCAGTTGCGCGAGTACGCCGCCATGCGCTCGCTCTACCACCTCAAGGAGGCCGACCCGCATGCCTGGGTGATCCCCAGACTGCGCGGCCGGGCGAAGGCGGCGATGGTGGCCATCGAGTACGACGAGTTCGGCGCCGGCCGCGCCGACCGGATCCACGCCCAGCTCTTCGCGGACCTCATGGAGGACCTCGGCCTCGACCCCGCGTACGGCCACTACCTGGAGCATGCTCCTGCTCCGCTGCTCGCCACCGTCAATCTGATGTCCCTCTTCGGGCTCCACCGATCCCACCGGGGTGCCCTCGTCGGTCACTTCGCCTGCGTCGAAGTGACCTCGTCACCCGGCTCCAGGCGGCTCGCCAAGGCGATGCGGCGCTGCGGGGCAGGACCGGCCGCCGAGCACTTCTACGACGAGCACGTCGAGGCCGACGCCGTGCACGAGCAGGTCGTACGCCATGAGGTCGTCGGCGGGCTGCTCGCCGACGAGCCGTCTCTGGAGGCCGACATCGTCTTCGGCTGCGCGGCCACCATCCATCTCGAGGACCGCCTCGCCGACCACATCGGCGCGGCCTGGGCCGAGGGACGCAGCGCGTTGCGCACGCCGTTGGAAGGGCCGTGACCGTACCGGCAACCGTCGTACCGTCCGACCGAGCGACCTGACGCGATCGGCGAGCCCGGACAGACCGCCGGCATGCGAGGGGCGTGGCTCCAGCGCAGGCCCTCGCATGCCGGATCGAGGCGAGCGAGGACCGCGTCAGGCATGCCGGCTCCCGGTGCGGTCCTCCTCCACGACCCTGGCGAGGCGGGCCAGCATGCCACGGTGCCGGAGCTGGACGGCTGCTTCGCTGACGGAGTTGTGCAGGGTCCCGCCCAGACCCCGCAGGGGGTGCTCGTCGCAGACGACCAGGGTCTCCTCTCCCCACGGCCTGAGTTGGAGGAAGATCCTCGCCGTGCCGAGGGCCTTGAACGCCGCCTCCAGTTCCAGCTCCCGGCCGGCAACGGTGTGCCGGACCGTGGTGGTTCCGTCGGTCGACCAGGGGCCGAGACGGACGGTGTAGCGGAGCCGGGAGCCGACCTCCGGCCAGGAGCGGTCGAGTGGCGTGGACTCGGACGGGCCCACCACCCACTCGCCGTAGCGGGTCGGATCGGCGAGAACGGCCCACACGGCATGCGGGGGACGGTGGATCAGCTGATGACGGACGGCCATGAGGATGCTCCTCCTACCGGGACGGTCTGGACGCGGCGGACCCGCTCGGCAGGGCCCTGGGCGGGCGAACCGGTCGGTTCCGCGGCTCCTGAGGCACGGCGACCTCCCTCGACGGATGGCGTCACGGTCATGGTGCGCGTGCCCCGATCGCACCGCATCTCACACGTTTCCGGCGGACACTTCCCGCCGAGGCCCGTCCGAGGAACCGGGCGCGCCGACGAGACGCTCGGAAGTGACGCTCCCACCACGGGGAGATCCTGAAGCGGAAGCGCACATCCGCCACTGCTCGGTCACTGTCGGTGATTGTCCGTGCGGGCAGAGGTGTTCCAGGGAAGGAGCCGTCAAGCGAGCAGGTTCACGACATGCTGGAACAGGCGAGGAAACCTGGCGGCCGCCGGCGCGATCAGGGGGGCCAGCCCGGGCTGGTTCCGGGCCCAGAGGAGGGACGTCGTCAGGAGACGGTAGGTGCGGGACAAACGACACCACGCACGTTCGTACGCCTGTGGGCGGTTGGCATGCAGGCAGCGCACCAACGCGTCCGCCGATGCCAGAGCGAGGGTGAGCCCCTCACCCGTCAGTGCGTCGACGTACCCGGCCGCGTCACCTACGAACAGCACCCGGCCGGCCACTCGGGAACGGGATTGCTGGCGCAGCGGTCCGGCGCCCCTGACCGGGGTCCTGTCGGCCCTGCGCAGGCGGGAGGCCAAGAGGGGGAAGTGGGCCAACTGGGATTCGTACGTGGCATGTTGGCAGGTAAGGATCGCGACACCGATCTGCCGTGGCCCCAGGGGCGTGACGTACGCCTCGCACTCGGCCGACCAGTGCACCTCCACCAGGTCGCTCCACGGTTCGACGGCGTAATGGCGCCGCAGTCCGTACCTCGGTGGGTGTCGCCGGGCATCCGGCCGGACGGTCAAGCCGAGCATCCGGCGGGTGGGGGAGTGCAGTCCGTCCGCCGCCACGAGATAGCGGGCGGCCATTCCGTCCGCGGTGACGTACGCGTCGTGCTGGCTCACCTGGCGAATGCGGTGCGGGACGACCGGAACACCCAGCTGAGCCGCCCGGGCGGTGAGGGCCTCGTGCAGCAGGGTTCGGCGGGTGCCGAGGCCGTACCCGGTGCGGAACTCGGCTTCGGCGCGCCGGCCGTCGGCGGCGTCGACGTAGCGGATACCCCGCAGGGCCTGGCCGGGCACGCTCACGTCGAGCGTCTTGAGAGCCTGTACCGCCGCGGGCATCAATCCCTCACCGCATGCCTTGTCGACAGGTGCGGGGCGCGGCTCGGCGACCACCACGTCGAGGCCGCGTCGCGCCGCGTGGATCGCGGTGGCCAGTCCCGCCGGGCCCCCTCCGACGACGAGGAGGTCGATCACGGCGCCGTACCGGAGGCGGAGAGGGTGCGTGACGGCGCCAGCGCGGTGTTCTCGCAGCGGATGCGTACGGTCAGCAGAGCCGCGTTGAGGAGCGTGAAGCACAGGGCGGTGAGCCAGGCGGTGTGCACCAGGGGAAGGGCCAGGCCCTCGACGACCACGGCCAGATAGTTGGGGTGCCGCAGGTACCGGTACGGGCCGGAGGAGATCAGCGGAAGGTCGGGGACGATCAGAACGCGGGTGTGCCAGCGGGGGCCGAGGGTGCTGATGCACCACCAGCGCAGCCCTTGGGCGGCCAGCGTGAGGGCGAGGGCGGGCCAGCCGAGCATGGGCACAAAGGGCCGGTCGGCCGCCCAGGGCTCGACGAGGCAGCCGAGGAGGAGCGCGGCGTGGAGGGCGACCATGGTCGGGTAGTGCCCGGCGCCGTGCTCGAGGCCGCCGCGGGCTCGGCTCCAGGCGCCGTTGCGGCGGGCCACGGCGAGTTCCGCGAACCGCTCGGCGACGACCAGGAGGATCAGTACGGTGTAGGGCGTCACGTCGTTCTCACCAGGCCAGCAGCACGAGTTCGGACGAGAAGCCGGGCCCGAGGGCGATCATCAAGCCCGTTGTACCCGCCGACGGCTGTGCTGTCCGCGAATCGCTCAGAATCTGCAGCACCGAGGCGGAGGACAGGTTCCCCGTGGCTGCCAGGGCGCGACGACTCGCGGCGAGGGCCGAGTCCGGCAGACCGAACTCCTCGGCGAGCGCGTCGAGGATCCGGGGGCCGCCCGGGTGGCAGATCCACTCCGTGACATCCATGGGCTTGAGCTCGTGCTCGGCGAGGAAGGACTCGACCTCCTCGGTCACGTGCAGCCGGACCAGCTCGGGTAGTTCCGGACCCAGCACCATGCGGAACCCCCACTCGCCGACGTCCCAGCCCAGCACGTGCTCGGTCCCGGGGTACAGACGGCTGCGCGTGGCCACGACCGTAGGCCCGAAGGCTTCCGTCCCGCCCGTCGCCGTGGACGCACGGTCGCTGTGCGCGGCCACGAGCGCGGCGGCACCGTCCCCGAACAGGCTTCCCGCCACCAGGTTCGCCATCGACATGTCCCCGCGCTGCAAGGTCAGCGAGCACAGTTCGGTGGACAGGAGGAGCGCCGTGCGGTCGGGCCGGACACTGAGATGGTCGTGCATGCGGGCCAGACCGGCTGCGCCTCCGGCGCACCCGAGACCGAACAGAGGCAGGCGCGTGACGTCGGACCGCAGTCCTATCCGCGTGGCGACGCGGGCCTCCAGGGAGGGGGTCGCGATCCCGGTCACGGTCGTCGAGACGACCAGGTCGATCTCCTCGGGGGCCACCCCCGCATCGCCGAGGGCCCGTTGGGCCGCTTCGACGGCCAGATCGGTGGCCAGTTCGACGAAGAGCCGGTTGGTCTCGCCGAACGTGCCGAGCGCCCGGTAGCGGTCGAGGGGCAGAGCGAGATGACGCGTGTCCACCTGAGCCCCGGCGTGCAGCCGGCGCAGGAGGCCGCTGTCGGCCCCGGGCGGCAGGCTGGAGACGAGGTCGTCAGTGATCTCCTGCTGCATGTAGCGGTGCGGCGGGAATGCCGTACTCACCGCGAGTACACGAGTCATTGCTCCAACATAGGGACAGGGAGACGGCGACACCCTGAACCCGGCCGTCACGGGCGCGCCGTGGCCTAGCGTGTCGGTGGTGCACGCCACCACTGATGAAGGAACCGACGGCTTGGTCGGCCCGGGCGGTCAGGGATGCGGCGAACGGACCGTCCTCATCGCTCTTCTGAAGGCCGCTCACCCTGTGCCGGCTGTGGCGGTCACGGCCCTGAGCGCGCTGCTGGCCGCCGCCGTCGGGCTGGGCCCCGCCGCCGGGGCCACGGCGACGGCAGCGGTCGCCGCAGGACAGTTGTCCATCGGCTGGTGCAACGACCGGATCGATCTGCGGCGCGACAGAGCCGCAGGCCGGCATGACAAGCCGCTTGCCGTGGGGGCGTTGCGGCCCGGGACCGTGGGTGCGGCGGCCCTGGTGGCCCTGCTCGCCTGCATCCCGCTGTCCCTTGCGTGCGGGTTCCGGGCCGGCGCGGTCCACCTCGCCTGCGTCGCCGCCGCATGGGCCTACAACCTGTGGCTGAAACGAACGGTCCTCTCGTGGTTGCCGTACGCCGTAGGCTTCGGGCTGCTTCCCGCGTTCCTGACCTTGACACTCCCGGGCAGCCCGTGGCCACCTCCGTGGCTCATCGCTGCGGCGGGCCTCCTTGGCACCGGTGCACACTTCGCGAATGTCCTCCCGGACATCCAGGACGACCTTGCGGGGGGTGTGCGGGGACTTCCGCAGAGAATGGGCAGGCGCGGATCGATCGCATGGGCCGCCATCCTGACGTTCACCTCCTGCGTGGTGGTGACGGTCGGGCCGACGGGGTCCATCACCCGCAGCGGAGGAGTCCTGATCGCGGTGACCCTGACGCTGTGCCTCGTGTCGGTGACCGGACCGACCGCACTTGTGGAAGGCCGCCTGCCGTTCCGGGTCATTCTGGTCATGGCCGGAGTCGATGCCGTACTCCTGGTGCTGGCCAGTCGCATGCCGTCCGCCGGACAGGCCTGGCCGTGACAAGGGCACCGCCGGGCCGCGCCATGACGGGGCGCTCGTGATCGCGGTCCGCTCGGGGGTGCGTCCTTCCCTGAGCCGTTGTCGGTGCGGGGGGTCAGCTTGTGGTGGGCCGCCAAGCGGCCTCGGCGGCTTCGGCGGTGGGGTGAGTGGGGAAGACGTGTTCCAGGCCGACGATGCGGAAGATCCGGTGGAGGTGGTTGGGCACCGCGGCCAGCGCGATGCTCGCGTCGGCGGCGAGGGCGTGGTTGCGTGCGGCGATGAGTACGGTGATGCCGCTGGAGTCGCAGAACGTGAGACCTGCGAGGTCGAGGACGAGCTGTTGGCCCGCACGCAGGCCGGCCGCGGGCAGCGCCGCGCGGACCTCGGGTGCGGTGCGGTGGTCCAGCTCCCCGGTCAGTTCGATGACCGCTCCGGTGGTGGTGGTGCGGGTGTGGAGGGCCAGGTGCCTGGTCATCGGTGCTCTTCACTGGTGGGCCGGGGCACGTGGACGGCCAGGACGGCGGTGTCGTCGTCCACGCCGGTGCCGAAGGTGCCGAGCAGGTCGCGGACGGCGCCGATGGTGGCTGACGCGGTGGTGGGGGCGAGGTCGCGACCGAAGGCGAGGAGGGCGTCGTCGCCGTAGCGGCCCTTGGTGCCGGTGTCGGTGTGGGCTTCGGTCAGGCCGTCGGTGTGCAGGAGCAGGGTGTCGCCGGGGGCGAGGTGGACGGAGGTGGTGGCGATGTCGGCGTCCGACAGGACGCCGATGAGTTGCCCGCCGGGCGTGTGCAGGTAGTCCGCGGTGCCGTCCGCGCGCATCAGCAGGGCTGGTGGGTGGCCGCCGCTGGCCAGGGTGATACGGAAGCCGCCGCGGCCGGGGTCGGGGGTGAGCAGGCCGAAGATGACGGTGCAGAAGCGCGGGTCGGTGCCGTTGTACTCGTGGTTGAGGACCGTGTTCAGGTTGGCGAGGACCGCGGCCGGGTCGGGGTCGTAGACGGCCGCGGCGCGGAGGGTGTAGCGGGCCAGCGAGGTGACGGCCGCGGCGGCGGCGCCCTTGCCGCAGACGTCGCCCAGGAACAGGCCCCAGGTGCCGGCGGCCAGGGGGAAGAGGTCGTAGAAGTCGCCGCCGACCTCTTCGACGGAGGCGATGTGGTAGTACGCGGCAACGTCCAGGCCGGGCACGTTCGCCAGCGCCGGGGGCAGCAGGGTCTTCTGCAGGGTGGTGTTCAAGAGCTTCAGGCGGTCGCGTTCCTGGTCGGCCTCCTGGCGGGCGCGCAGCAGCTCGGTCTCGTACGCGCGGCGGTCGCGGGCGTCGAAGATGGTGGTGCGGATCAGCAGTGGCTGACCGTCGCTGCCCGTCTTGACCGTCGAGGTGACCATGACGGGCAGGCGGGACCCGTCGGCGGCCTTCAGTTCCAGAGCGATTCCGCTGATCGCGCCCTGCATCCGCAAGAGCGGTGCGAAGTGCGTCTCGTGGTAGAGCCGCCCGCCTACGGTCAGCAGCTCGGAGAAGCGCTTGCGTCCCACCAGGTCTCCGCGCTCGTAACCGAGCCAGTCCAGCAGCGTGCTGTTGACCTTGGCGATCCGCCCGTCCAGCAGGGTGGTCAGGTATCCGCAGGGCGCGTGCTCATAGAGGTCTTCGGCGCTGTCCTCCAGCAGGGCGGAGAACCGGGCCTCCTCATCCGTTGGACTCCGGTCCTCGCCCAGGTCTCCGCTCTCTGCCGCGTCGCCTGCCCTGGCCATCTATCCGGCGGTTCCCATGAACGCGGCGATCGCCGCGGCGGTCTCCTCCGGGGCGGAGAGCTGGGGGCAGTGGCCCGTCGCGTTCAGCGTGACGAGCCGGCTTCCCGGAATCCGTGCGTGGACGAACGCGCCCACCTCCTGCGGAGCGATCGCGTCGCTCGAACACTGAGCGACCAGGGTGGGCACACTCACCGATGCGAGATCGGCGCGGTTGTCGGACAGGAACGTCACCCGGGCGAACACCCGGGCGATGTCCGGGTCGGTGCGGCAGAAGCTGTTGGTCAGCTCCGCACCCAGCTCCGGCCGCTCAGGGTTACCCATGATCACCGGGGCCATGGCGCCCGACCAGCCCAGATAGTTCGCGTCCAGCGACTCCAGGAGTTCGTCGATGTCCTCGGCGCTGAACCCGCCCCGGTATCCGGTGTCCGGGTCATCGATGAAACAGGGCGAGGGCGCGAGCAGTACCAGGCCGGTGAACGCCTCGGGCTCCCGAGCGGCGGCCAGCACGCCCATCATCCCGCTCACCGAATGCCCCACGAAAGTGACCGGGCCCAGCGCAATCTCCCGGCACAGCTCCAGCACGTCGTCGACATACCCGTCCAGTGACGAATACCGCTCGCGGCTCCACGCCGACAGCGCCGAGTTCCCCGAGCCCACATGATCGAAGAGGACCACGGTGAAGTCGCGCTCCAACGCGGGCACCACCAGTCGCCACATGTTCTGGTCGCACCCGAAGCCATGCGCCAGCACTACCACCGGCCCGCCGGTACGCCCGGTCACCGTCACATGGTTCCTGCTCCGCACGTCCATGCGGCACATCCTCGCAGACCCGTTCCCGACCGCCCGCACCGTCGAGCCTTGCACGAACGTGCCGCGGGCCGAAGCGCAGGTACGCGGTCAGCTCGACTTCGAGAACCCACGACTTCGTCGGGCCATCGTCGTCCCGCACCGTGAACGCCCAGGACGAGCCTCGCTGCCCGGCGAGGACGCGGACAACGACGACGAGACCGCCCGGGACCGGGTACGGCATCGCCCGGGAGCACGCCCCCATGCGGACCGCGCCCCTGACGGGCGCGGTCCGTCCGGCGTCAGCGGCCGCGGCGGCGCAGGTCGGGTTCCGTGAGCGACGGCGGGACATAACCCCCGTCGCGCGCGGAGAGGTTGGTGCCCGGAGGCACGATCTTGTCGATCCGGTCGAGGACGTCCTGGTCCAGCCGGACCGTGTCCGCGCCCAGCTGGCTCTCCAACTGGTCGAACGTGCGCGGGCCGATGATGGCCGACGTGACCCCCGGGTGTTCGAGGACGAAGGCGAGCGCGAGCTGGATCAGCGTCAGGCCGGCCTCCTCCGCGAGCTGCGCGAGGGCTTCCGCCGCGTCGAGCTTCGCCGTGTTCTCGGGTGAGGCGATGTCGAAGCGCTCGGCCTGGCGGTCCGCGCGGCTGGAGCGGGGCTGCTCAGCCCCCTTGCGGTAGCGACCGGACAGCCAGCCGCCCGCCAGCGGGCTCCAGGCCAGCACACCGAGTCCGTACCGCTGGGCGACCGGCAGCACCTCACGCTCCACGCCCCGGGCGAGCAGCGAGTATGGAGGCTGCTCCGCGACCACCCGCTCCCGCCCCCGCCGCTCGGCGATCCACTGGCCCTCGACGATCGCCGACGGCTCGAACGTCGACGTCCCGATGGAGCGGATCTTCCCCTGGCGCACGAGATCCGTCAGGGCGCCGAGCGTCTCGTCGAAGTCGGTGTCCGGCTCCGGCCGGTGGACCTGGTAGAGGTCGATCCAGTCGGTGCCCAGGCGCCGCAGGCTGTTCTCGACCTCCCGCACGATCCAACGGCGCGAGTTGCCCCGCTCGTTGGGGTCCTCCCCGACGCTGCCGTGGAACTTGGTGGCGAGCACCACGTCGTCCCGGCGGCCACCGGCCAGGGCCTTGCCGACGATCGTCTCCGACTCGCCCGCGGAGTAGACGTCGGCCGTGTCGACGAAGTTGATGCCCGCGTCGAGGGCGCGATGGATGATCCGTACGGAGTCCTCGTGGTCGGGATTGCCACGGGCGCCGAACATCATCGTCCCCAGGCACAGCGGGCTGACCTTCACGCCCGTACGGCCCAGACTGCGGTACTGCGTCATCGTGCACTCTCCTGCATCAGGTGATCGGTGGGGTGTGGATCGGTGGGGACGGCATGCGCCGAGCCGTCCCGGAAGGCGTCCCAGAGCCGGCGGTAGGGACCGTCCGCCGCGAGCAGCTCCTCGTGCGTGCCGGTCTCGGCGATCCTGCCGCCGTCGAGGACGACGACACGGTCGGCGCGCGCGGCGGTGGTGAGCCGGTGCGCCACGACGACGGTCGTACGGCGACGGGCCAGCGCGGCCGTCGCTGCGGTCACCCGCCGCTCCGTGGCCAGGTCGAGCGAGGCCGTGGCCTCGTCCAGCAACAGCACGTCGGGATCGACGAGTTCGGCACGTGCCAGCGCGATGAGCTGCCGCTGGCCCGCGGACAGATTCCGGCCCCGCTCGCCGACCTGCTGCAGATAGCCCCGGGGCAGCGCCGCGACCATGTCGTGCGCGCCGACCGCCCGCGCCGCGGCCTCGACGTCGGCGTCCGCCGCGTCAGGACGCCCGTACGCGATGGCGTCGCGCACGGTTCCGCTGAAGAGGTGGGGCTCCTGCGGGACCACGCCGAGCCGGCGCCGATAGCCCGTCAGATCGAGCTCGCGCAGATCGTCCCCGTCCACACGGACGTGACCCGAGGACGGATCGTAGAACCGGGCCAGGAGTTTGACGACCGTGGACTTCCCCGCTCCCGTCGTGCCGACCAGCGCGACGGTCTCTCCCGGAGCGACCCGCAGCCGCAGGTCGCTCAGCACCTCACGGCCGCCGGGGTACGCGAAGGACACGCCGTCGAACTCGAGGGCGCCGCGCAGCCGGTCGACCCGGCGTGGCCGGGCCGCGCCGGGGGTGCCGGTCGGCGTCCGCATGAGGGTCCGCAGCCGGGAGAGGCCGATCACCGCCTGCTGGTAGCCGTCGAACACCTGCGACAGCTGCTGGATCGGCGCGAAGAACAGCTCCACGTACAGCAGGAACGCGATGAGCGTGCCCGCCGTGAGCTCCCCGGCCGTCACCCTGCCCGCGCCGACGGCCAGCACCGTGGCCGCGGACAGCGTGCCGAGGAACTCCACGAACGGGAAGAAGACGCCCATGTACCGCTGCGCGCGGAGCCGGGAGTCCCGGAACTCGCCCGCGAGCCGCGCGAAGTGCCGGGCGTTGTGCTCCTCCCGGCGGAAGGCCTGGGTGACCCGGATCGTGGCGACGTTCTCCTGCAGCGCCGCGTTGACGACGCTGACGCGCTCGCGGGCATCCCGGTAGGCCGGCACGGAGTGGTGGCGGAACACGGCCGTCGCGACGGCCAGCACCGGGACCGCGGCGACGAGGACGAGGGCGAGGCCCGCGTCGATCACGAGCAGGGCTGCGAGCACGCCCACCACGGTCAGCCCGCTCACCACGGCCGTGATGAGTCCCGTCTGCATGAACGTGGACAGCGCGTCCACGTCCGTGGTCATCCGGGTCATGATCCGGCCGCCCAGCTCGCGCTCGTAGTAGTCGAGTCCGAGCCGCTGCAGCTGGGCGAAGGTCTTGACCCGCAGCGTGTACAGCAGACGCTCACCGGTACGGCCCGTCGTCCGGACCTGCAGGACGCCGACGGCCCAGTTCGCCGCCACCACGACAGCGGCGGCGGCCGCGGCCGCCAGCAGGGCGCCCCTGGCGCCCTGCGCCACCCCGCCGTCGACCCCGTGCCTGACCAGCACCGGTACGGCGATCTGGGCGAGCGCGTCCAGCGCGACCAGGAGCAGCCCGATCAGCAGCGGAACCCGGAAGGGGCGCAGGAGCCGCCCCAGGCCGAGGTCCGGCTCGGCGGCCGAGGCCACCTCCACCGGCAGCCCCGGATCGGCCTCGGGCATCGGCATCCGGGCGAGACCGGCGAGCACCTCGGGGTTCGGCGGGGCGGAGCCGAGCAGCCCGCCGCCGCCCGGCGCCCCACGACCGGGTCCGGACGTCGCCGCCGCCTCCGCGAAGGCCTGAGCGGCACGAACCGAAGCCTCTCCGCCCTCGTCGTCGGACGCGCCGTCCACGTCCCGCCGCCAGAGTGCGGCCGTGACGTCGGTGACGGACGGGGAATCGCGGGGGCCGGCGGTGGGGGCGTCCTCCACCGGCCCGGACGTCTGGTCCGGAGCGGACAGCAGGGAGCGCAACAGTGCCGAGCGGGACCGCAGTTCGTCGAGCGTTCCGGTGTCGACGACGCGGCCCGCGTCCAGGACGGCGATCCGGTCCGCCAGCTCCAGGGTGGAGCGCCGATGCGCCACGATGAGCGTCGTGGGCCGATGCGCCGCCGTCCGCAGGGCGTCGTGGATCTCCGCTTCCACCCGGGTGTCGATCGCCGACGTGGCGTCGTCGAGGACGAGCACGTCCGGCTCGCACAGCAGCGCCCTGGCCAGCGCGATCCGCTGCCGCTGACCGCCGGAGAGCGTGAGCCCCTGTTCGCCGACGACCGTGTCGTACCCGTGCGGCAGCCGCTCGATGAACTCGTCGGCGCGGGCGAGCCTGGCGGCCGCGCGGATCCGCTCGTCCCCGGCGTCGGGCAGCCCGTACGCGATGTTGGCCCGTACGGTGTCGGAGAGCAGCAGCGACTCCTCGAACACGAACCCGATCCGGGAGCGCAGGGAGTCGAGGGACAGCTCGCGCACGTCGTGGCCGCCGACCCGGACGCGGCCGCCGGCCACGTCGTAGAAGCGGGGGAGCAGCGCGGCCGCCGTCGACTTGCCCGAACCCGCGAGGCCGATGAGAGCGACGGTCTCGCCCGGCCGGATGTCCAGGGAGAAGCCGCGCAGGAGCGGATCCCCGCCGCCGTAACCGAAGGTGACGTCCTCCCAGGAGACCGTCGGCGGGCCGGGCGGCAGCGCCACCGGATGCGGTGCCTCGGCCAGTCCGGGCGTCTCGTCGATGACCTCCATGACGCGGACGGCGCCCGCCCGTGCGGGCTGCCAGACCGTGAGCAGGGTGGCCAGCTGCCGCACCGGGGTGACGAACGAGCCGAGGTACGTCGTGAAGGCGAGGAACGTGCCGAGCGAGATGCGGCCGTCCAGCGCCATCCAGCCGCCGAGCGCGAGCACGGCGACCTGTCCCAGGGCCGGCACGGCCTGGAGCGCGGGGTTGTACCGGCTGGTGTAGCGCACGACCCGCATACGGGAGGCGAAGAGCCGGCGCGCACGACCGTCCAGACCGGCCAGCTCCCGCTGCTCCTGGCCGAATCCCTTCACGACCCGCACACCGGTGACCGTCGCCTCCACGGCGGAGACGACCTCGGCCGCCTCCTGCTGGGCGTGCCAGTTCGCCGGGAAGAGGTCGCGACGGCTGCGGAACGCGATCAGCCAGAGCAGCGGCCCCACGACCAGGGCGACGGCGGTCAGCAGCGGGGAGAGCAGCGCCATGAGGACCACGGAGGTCAGGAACATGAGCACGTTGCCCGTGAGGTTCGGCAGGAACTGCAGCAGCGTCTGGATCAGGGTGATGTCCGAGATCGAGCGGCTCACCGCCTGTCCCGTGCGCAGCTCGTCCTGCTTGGACCCGCCGAGCCGGACGAGCGAGGCGAAGGCGTCGTTGCGCAGGTCGTACTGGACCCCGAGCGACACCCGGCCCGAGCGGTAGCGCCGGGTGAAGCTCGCACCGAAGCGGACGGCGCCGAGGGAGACCAGCACGACGAGCCAGGGCGTCAGCGACCCGGCCGCCCCCGCCGAGACGGTGTCGACGACATGGCGCAGGACGAGCGGCAGCGCGGCGGTGGCCACGGCGGCGACGACCGCGGCCCCGTACGCGAGGGCGAGATCACGGCGGTGACGCAGGCAGTAGCCGAGGAGCCGCCGCGCCCAGCCGGCCGGCCCCGACAGGGCGTCTTCCCGCGGGGCCCGTGGGGGACAACCGGTCACCGTGCGTCCACCAGCGTGGAGGGGGAGCGACCGCCATCGGCAGCCGGGGAGACAGCGGCGTCGACATCGGACGCCGGCGAGTCGAAGAACCGGTTGGCCGGGCGGGCCAGGCCGTAGTGCTCGCGCAGGGTCGTGCCCTCGTACTCGGAACGGAACAGTCCGCGCTCCTGGAGGATCGGCACCACCCGGTCGACGAACCGCTCCAGGCCCGACGGCAGTACCGCGGGCATGATGTTGAACCCGTCCGCCGCCCCGCTCCCGTACCAGTGCTCGATCGTGTCGGCGACCTGCTCGGCGGTCCCGGCGAAGGTCCGGTGTCCGCGGCCGCCGCCCAGCCGCCCGATGAGCTGGCGTACCGTCAGCCGCTCGCGGCGTGCGAGGTCCACGATGAGGGTGTAGCGGCTCTTGGCGCCCTCGATCTCGTCCTCGGTGGGAATGTCCTCGGGCAGCTCGCTGTCGAGGTCCAGGTCCTCCGGCGCGATCCGCAGCTTCTGCGCGAGCTGCCGCTGGGCGTACTCGGGTGCGATCAGCCGGTCGAGCTCCGCGTCCAGCTCACGTGCCTCGGCCTCCGTGTCGCCGATGACCGGCACGATTCCCGGAAGGATCTTGATTCCGTCCGGGTCGCGGCCGAAGGCGACGGCACGCTGCTTGACGTCCTTGTAGAACGCGATGCCGTCCTCCAGGGTCTGCTGCGCGGTGAACACGGCCTCCGCGTGGCGCGCCGCGAACTCCTTCCCGTCCTCGCTGGATCCGGCCTGCACGAGCAGCGGATGGCCCTGGGGCGATCGCCGGACGTTCAGCGGTCCGTCGACGCGGAAGTAGGCGCCGCGGTGGTCGATGCGCCGCACCCGGTCCGCCAGGGCGTGCACGCCGCGCTTCTTGTCGCCGACGACGGCGTCGTCCGCCCAGCTGTCCCACAGCTTGGTGGCCACGTCGACGAACTCGGCCGCGCGTGCGTAGCGTTCGTGGTGGAGCGGGGTGTCGTCGAGGCCGAAGTTGCGGGCCGCCTCGGCGCCTGCCGTGGTGACGATGTTCCAGCCGGCCCGCCCACCGGAGACATGGTCCAGCGAGGCGAAGCGCCGGGCGAGGTTGAAGGGTTCGTTGTAGCTGGTCGATGCGGTCGCGATCAGTCCGATCCGGCTGGTGACCGCGGCCAGCGCGGTGAGCAGGACGGTCGGCTCCAGCTTGCTCGACGGACGCCGCCCCGGGTCGCCGTGGAGGACCGGGCTGTCGGCGAGGAACACCGAGTCCAGTTTGCCGCGTTCGGCGACCCTGGCCAGGTTCTGGTAGTGCGCGATGTCGGTTCCGCCCTGCGCCGGGCTCTCGGGCAGTCGCCAGGCGGCCTCGTGATGCCCCACCGACATCAGGAACGCGTTGAGGTGGAGGTGCTTGCGGACGGGGGTGCCGGCCGGCGTGCGATCAGGCGTGCGGGACATGGGACTTCTCCTCCTGGGAGTCGTGCGGGGGAGCGGACGGCGTCGTCACGCCGAGCGCGGCGAGCAGGGCGTCCCGGTACTCCTGGAACCGGGGGTCGCGTCGGCTGCGGGGCGTGGGCAGATCGACCGCGATGTCCAGCGAGATCAGGCCGTCCTCCAGGACCAGCACCCGGTCGGCCAGCTCGACGGCTTCGTCGACGTCATGGGTGACCAGCAGCACGGCCGGCCGGTGGCGCTCGTACAGTTCGCGCAGCAGGCCGTGCATCTTGATCCGGGTCAGCGCGTCGAGCGCGCCGAACGGCTCGTCGGCGAGGAGCAGTTCGGGATCGTGGACCAGGGCGCGGGCGAGCGCGGCGCGCTGCTGCTCCCCGCCGGAGAGCTCGTGCGGCCAGGACCGGTCGCGTCCCGCGAGCCCGACCTCCTCCAGAGCGGTCAGTCCCCGCTCCCGGGCGCCGGGGCCGGTCAGCCCGAGCACCACGTTGTCCAGCACACGCAGCCAGGGCAGCAGGCGCGAGTCCTGGAAGGACTAGCGACACCCGGTCGGGTACGACGAGTTCGCCCGATCCCTCGACACCGTGGTCCAGCCGTGCCACGGCGCGCAGCAGCGTCGACTTGCCCGACCCGCTGCGTCCGAGCAGGGCGGTGAACTCGCCGGGCGCCAGGTCCAGATCGACGTCCTTCAGCACGGCCCGCTCTCCGAACCGGCGGACGAGTCGCCGCGTACGGACGGCCGGTGGTGCCGGGTCCTTCGGCGGCCGGACCGCCTCGGTCAGCCCGCCAGTGTGCGTCGCCACGAGAGGGCCCTCCTCTCGATGGCGCGGACGAGGGCGTCGGAGGCGAAGCCGAAGACTCCGTACGCCACGAGACCCACGATGATCACGTCGGACTGTGCGTACTGCTGGGCCTGGAACATCATGTATCCGATGCCGCTGGTCGCGTTGATCTGCTCGACGACGATCAGGCCGAGCCACGACGAGGTCACGCCCAGGCGCAGCCCCACGAAGAACCCGGGCAGGGAGCCGGGGATCACGACCTTCCGCACGAACCGCCACCGGCTCAGCCGAAGGACCTCGGCGAGCTCCACATGGCGGCTGTCGATGCCGGTCAGCGAGGCGTACGTGTTGATGTACATGTTCACGGCCACGCCGAGCGCGATCACCGTGACCTTCATGTCCTCGCCGATGCCGAGCCACAGGATCAGCAGCGGCAGCATCGCCAGGGACGGGATGGCCCGCTTGATCTGCAGGGGCCCGTCGACGAGGTACTCGCCCGTGCGGCTGAGGCCCGCCACGACGGCCAGGGCGACGCCGGACACGACACCGAAGAAGAGGCCGAGGCCCGCGCGCTGGAGGGAGATCAGCACATTGCCCTGAAGCCGGCCGTCCGCCACCAGGTCGACGGCGGTGGAGACCACGCTCCCGGGGCCGGACAGGATGCGCGGGTCGAGTACCCCGGCGGCCGAGGCGCCCGACCAGGCGGCGATGAGCAACGCGGGCCCCAGCAGCCGGCCGAACGGCACCGGCCGGCCCGGACCGAGCCGTCGTCGCCGCCCGCCACCACTCCTGCCCGGCTTGTCGTCGGCGCCCGGTGGGGAGCCGCCCCTGCTCGTCTGCTCGGGGGCGATCTTCGCGGTCGCACCTTCCGTGCGGCGGTCGTCGGCCACCGCGATTCCCCCGGAGACACGCGCGGGGGTCAGCGCCTCGGTCATGTTCCCTCCCGGTACCGGGCGTCGACGGCCTGGGCCGCCAGGCCTTCGAAACGTCGGTCGAAGAGCTGCTCGACGTCGAACCGCGGGACGAAGCCGCCCTCGGCCAGCAGCTCGGCGGTCTCCTGCTCCCAGGCGATCGCCTCGTCCCAACGCTCCGGGAAGTGCGGCTTGTTGAGCGATGTCACGATCCGCTTGCCGTCCTCGCGGCTGACGCCCTGGTCCTTGACGTAGTACGCGTCGATCCAGCGGTTCGTGTTCTCCCACGCCCACACCGAACCCCGCGCCCACAGTGGAACGAAGCTGCGGACCGCCGCCGCCTTCGCGGGATCGTCCAGGACCTCCGACGGGGCCCACAACACCGTCAGCAGGTCGACGACGTCGGTGCGGACGTCGCGTGCGCCGTCCTTCGCGTACTGGGCCAGGTACTTGGTCAGCGTCGGTTCGCCCAGTGGTGCGACGTCGACCTGCTTCGACTGCAGGGCGGTCAGGAACTGGGTGCTCGGCAGAGCGACCAGTTGGACGTCCTTCGGAGATATCCCGGCCTTCTTCAGGGCGCGCAGGACGACGACGCCCTGGGCCTGGCCCTGCGAGAACGCGACCTTCCTGCCCCGGAAGTCCTCCACCCGTGCGATGGGCGAGCCGGGGGCGGTGGCGAAGACGTACGTCGGCTTGCGGCGCAGCTGAACCGCCACGATGCGGGCCGCCACCCCGATGGCGTGGGCCTGGATCGGCGGAATTCCGGCATTGGTCGCCAAGTCGATGGAACGCGCCCGGAATCCCTGGATGATGTCCGGACCCGCGGAGAGGTTCGGCCATTCGGACACCTTGAACGGGAGTTCCTTCAAGAGGCCCGATTCGGCGAACTGAATGCGCGATGTTCGTACGGCGATGGAAAGCGAGGTGTTCGGTGGTGGAGGAGCGGTGGAAAGCGCCTTGACGGAGGCGGATCGGGCACCGGGATCGGACGGCGGCGCGCATCCGGCGATGCCGAGGGCCGCACCACCGGCGAGTGCGAGAAAGCCTCTTCGCGCCAAGCGGGGACGGGTAGGGGTGGGTGACATGAATGATCCTGTTCCGAAATGGTCCGGCGGGGGCGAGTGGGAAGCCGGACGGGGTGTGGGTCAGATGGAGAGGTAGCCGCCGTCGTGGAAGAGGAGGGGGCGCCGCCCCGGTTCCTGCCACGCGTCGAGCACGCGGGCCACGACGATGCGGTGGTCGCCCGCGGGCACGAGGTCCTCGATGCCGACCCGGAGCCAGCCGGCCACGTCCGAGAGGACCGGCTCGCCCTCGGGGAGACGCCGCCAGGCGGTGGGCGCCGCGAAGCGGTCGATGCCGCTCGTCGCGAACCGCCTGGCCAGCGGCTCCTGATCGGACCCGAGGAAGTGGACGACGGCGGTACGGGCCTGTTCGACGTGGGGCCAGGACGACGACTTCGTGGCGACGGCGAAGGAGATGAGCGGGGGAGTCAGGGACAGTGAGGTGAGGGAGGTGGCGGTGAAGCCGACGGGCCCGCTGCCGGCGTCGGCGGAGACCACGACGACCCCCGCGGGGTAGGCGCGGAACGCCTGCTTGAAGCGGTCGGGGGCGAGGTCCGTCGCGAGGTGCGAGGACAAGGAGACGGACACATTTCCTCCATGGCGAAGAAGCGCGGGGCGGGACGGTGGGAAGAGAGCGGTCATGGGGCGATAGGGCCGGCCGTAAAAGGGCAGGGAGCAGCGACCGCGCGAAACCGTGAGACTTGGGGGATCAGGCCGCTTTCATACGAAGCTGCGGGAGAGCGTCAACAGCTCTTTCCGGCGAGGAAGGCGTCGGCACAGCCGGATCCCGGAACGGAGAGCGGCAGGGGGCGACAGCGACGTGCCGTGGTGGGCACGAACCGAATAATCCCCCGCTGGCTGCTCATGAATCCATTTTCCGATCCGTGCTCCGGCCCGGTCAACAATGCAACTCGCTGAATTAAGTCGGACCTTCAGGTGCGGGGGCCGCTGCCCCCGCACCCCGCCGGTCAGGAGACGGCGGGTAGCGCCGGCCAGGGGCCGAGCGGATCGTCGTAGAGCGCCCCCAGCGCCACCGCCGGCCCGGCTGTCGCCAGTACGGATCCGGTGAACGAGCTGGGTACGACGCGGCGCTCGGGGTCGTCGCACACCCACGACCGGTCGGTCACCTCGGCCCGGAGCGTGGCGAGGCACTCGGGCAGCCGGCCCACCCCGGGCTCGACGACGATCAGCACCTCGGGGTCGAACATGTCCAGGAGCACGGCAGCCGCCCGCCCCACCAGACGAGCACGGCGCAGAAACAGCTCCCGCGCCGTCGCGTCTCCCGCCAACACCCGTTCCAGCAGGGCGGGGAAGGACGACACCGAGAGGCCCGCCGCCACGGCCCGCCGCACCATCTCGGGCTCCGACACCTCGGCCTGCAGGCACCCCGGGACGCCGCACACGCAGGACGAGGAGCCGTCGCCGACGGCGCCGACCGGGAGATGGGCGACGTTCCCCGCTCCCGAGCGCGGCCCCTGATGCACCGCGCCCCCCGACACGAAGGCCGCGTCCATGACGGCGCCCACGAAGAGCAGCACGGCGCTCCCGCGAGTGGCGCTCCGTCCCACGAGCTGCTCCGCCCGGGCCAACGCCCGGGCATGGCTGTCGACATGAACGGGAAGCCCGGTCCCCTCGGCGAGCACACTGCGTACCGCGACGTCACGCCAGCCGAGTTGCGGGTGCCGCACCACCACGCCGGCCTCGGGATCGACCCAATGCCCGGTCGCCGCCCCCAGGGCGAGCACGGTCCTGCCCGCGCCGTGCGCCTCCACCAGGCCGGGCAGGCGCTCCGTCAGACCGCCCAGCACCCGCCCAGGTTCCGTCGCCTGGTGCGGCCGTCGCTCCTCGGCGACGATCCGGCCGCGCGCAGATCCATCAGCGACAACGTCGTGTGCGTGACGGCGATATGGACGCCCGCGACCAGGAAGCGTCCGCTGTCGACCTCCAGGGGGACATGGGGGCGGCCCAGGCCGCGCGGACCCGCGGTTTCCTGTCCCTCACGGATCAGACCGCGACTCAGCAGCACACCGCAATGGCCGCTCACCGCCGCGGGGGAGAGCCCGGTCAACCGGGCCACCGTGCTGCGCGCCACCGGCCCGTGGTCGAGGATGGCCCCCATCACCGCCCCGGCCCCCGACGCACGGCGTGTGGCCGGTGGCGCGGGCGGGATGTCCGAGCGCCGTAGCGGCGCGGAACGTCGAGATGCGGTCGGCGGTGAACTCTCCACGAGGGGCCTTCCCGGTCCTGTGCAGTGACGCGGACGGTCGACGCCGGCGGCCGAACAGGCAGGCCGGTGCCGTCGGGGCGCTCCGGCGGGGATCACCCGGAACGCCTCTTCAACGGGTACGCGACGGCGCTGCGCGAGGAGGAAGGAGAGTCCCGTCCGGGGTCAACTCCCGGACAGAGAAGGGACAGCGGGCTCCGCGCCCACGCCGTGGTTCAGGACCACTGACACGCGGCAGAGCACACACGCTTCAGGTCGACATGACCTCGAGTCGTCAGAAGCGCGGATCGGTGCATGGCGCGCAACATAACCGTGCGCGCACAAGTCGGTCAAACGTCTGCCCGCATCATGGACGCCCGGTTCCGAGGAGCGGGACCCGGCCGACCGCCGGGCCGAGTGCGTGCGGCGCCGGACCGGGCCGCCGGGCCGGATTCTCCGGACCTCGCATATGTCAGGTCTCAGTCCGCAAACACCTCATAGATACGAATGGAATCCGCTGCTACGGTACGCAGCTGCCGCCCACCGCACTGAGCGGCACCCCCTGCGGAGATCCGAGGAGATGGATCCCATGCACCCTGTCTTCAACCGCCGTCCTCGCCCGATGGGCCGCGCTCTCGCCCTCGTGGCGGGAGCCGCCCTCGCCGTGACCGTCCCGTTCGTCGCGTATGCCAACTCCGTCGGCGCCACGGTCCGTACGCCCGGGGCCACCGCCGGCCCCGCGTCCCCGTTCGCCGAGATCACCACCGACGCCGCCTGCGCGAGCGGCCTGATCTCCGGCGGCGGCATCAGCCAGACCATCGGCACCGGCACCTCCTCCAACGGCAACAAGATCAACGGCACCGTGCCCAGCCCGAACGGAAGCACCGAGTACCTCGGTTCCACCGGGGTCGTCGGCACCGACGTCACCCACTGGCTCGGCATCGGCGGCAGCGGAGGAGCGGTCAACGCCTCCTTCTCCAGCACCCCGTACGCCATGTGCTTCACCAGCACCCTCGTCAACCACACCCAGGTGGTGATGAACAAGCTCGCCGGACCCACCAGCAGCGGAACCGTCGGCCTCGTCACCGCCACCTGCCCCGCCAACACCCGCCTGCTCGGCGGCGGCGCCCGCATCACCCCCGCGAGCGTCGGCAGCCTCAAGCCGATCGCGTCCTTCCCGACCTTCGACGACTCCGCCCACGGCTTCGGCCAGAAGGCCGCCGCCAATGGCGAGACCGACCCCGACTCATGGACCGCGGTCGGCTGGAACGGCGGCGGAGGCAACAGCAACAACACCACCTACGCGTACGCCATCTGCAGCGGCAACGGCATCGACGTCGGCGGGGCCACGGTCACCGTCCGGCACACCTCCGTGAGCGGCCCCACCGCCGCCACCAGCGGGCAGACGGCGACCGTCGGCTGTGGCGAAGGGGGCGGCACGCTGGTCAGCGGTGGCGCCGCGATCAGCGGAGGCAGCCTCACCACGACCAACTTCACGGGACCGGGCTCCGTCGGCGACCACCTCAACGGCAGCTACCCCAGTACCTCCGTCGCCGTCCCCGTCGGCGACGGAACGACCACTGCCGCGTACTGGACCGCCGACGCCCACACCGGTGGCGGCAGCTCCCCGAACACGTACACCGACGCCTGGGCGCTGTGCGCGGACGACGGCATCTGAACCCGTACGTCGCCCTCCCACGCCCCCTTTCCCGACTCGGCAGAAGAACTGACACATGAACACATCCCGCCCCGTGCGGACCCCTGCCCTGGTCCTGGCCGGCGCCGCCGTGCTCGTCGCCGCCGCCCTTCACCCACCCACCGCGGCGGCCGCCGCGGCCGAACCCGTCTGTGGGACGGCGGGTGCCGTCTCCACGGAGCCCGGAGCCGGATGCGCCTGGACCGCGCCCGGCACCGACACCTTCACCGTCCCGGCCGGGGTCAGCTCCGTGACCGTGGACCTGTTCGGCGCAGAAGGCGGCAGCGCGGCCGGATACGTCACCCCCAACCCGCCCAACGCCGGCGCCCCCGGCGGCCGCGGCGGCCACACCCGTGCCACCGTGGCCGTCACCCCCGGCCAGGTCCTCCAGCTCACCGTGGGCGCCGCCGGCATACCCGGCAGCTCCAGGCGAGGGGAGTACGCCCGACCCGGAGGGTACGGCCACGGCGCCGGCGGCGGCGGCGCGCACGGGGGAGGGGGCTCCGGCGGCGGAGCCTCCGATCTCCGGGTCGGTGCCTTCGGCCCCGCCGAGCGGATCCTGGTCGCCGGAGGAGGCGGCGGCGCCGGCAACGGCGGGCCCGAACTGCACGGCGGCGCCGGCGGTGGCCCGGCGGGTGAGCCCGGCGGCCAGGCCGAAGGGCCCGAGGGCTCCGGTGTCGCCGGCGGCGGCGCGACCCAAGCCGCCCACGGTACCGGCAGCCCCAACTCCCGTCTGGGCGGCCCCGGTTCCCCCGGTGGCGCCACCGACCCCAACACCGGCCTGCCCAACCCGGGCAGCGGCGGCGCCGGAGGCAACGGCGGGCGCGGCGGCAACGGCGGCGGGGGCGGGGGTGGCGGCTGGTTCGGCGGCGGCGGAGGCTCCGGGGGCGGCAACCCCGACAACCTGCCGGGCGCCGGAGGAGGCGGAGGCAGCGGCTACGCCGACCCCCTCACCACCGGAGCCGACCTGACCGCCGGCGTCAACCAGGGCAACGGCCGGGCCGTCATCACCTGGCGCTACGACACCGCCCTCGCACTCACCGCGGACACCACCGCCCCGCTGTACGGCCACGCCACCACCGTCACCGCGGAGGTCACCGCTTCCGCCGGCGGTACCCCGACCGGCAGCGTCGTCTTCCTCGACGGCGACGCACCGCTGGGCACCGCGCCACTCATGGACGGGCGGGCGGTATGGCGCACGCCCGTCCTGCGGCCGGGCGGCCACGCGATCACCGCGCGGTACGAGGGTGACCCGCTGCACGGCGCGAGCGGCAGTCCCCAACCGGTCGCCGTCACCGTCGGGTTCAGCCGCCGCTGCCTGACGGGGCACCACACCGGCCCGCTGACGGTCCTCGCGGGAGAGTCGCTCTGCCTCGCCGCGGGAGCCCGGCAGTCCGGCCCGGTACGGATCGAGCCGGGCGGCGCACTCGCGGCCTGGAACGCCGCCGTCACCGGACCGTTCTCCGCCGACGGCGCTCGCGCGCTGTCGCTGTGCGGCATGCGTGTCATCGGTCCGCTGACCGTTCGAGGGACCACCGGCCCGGTCGCCCTGTGCGACGGCGGATCGATCACCGGTCCGGTCACCTTCGAGTCCAACACGGGCGGCACCACGCTGTCCGGCAGCACCATCACCGGCTCCTTGAGGTGCGAGGGCAACACCCCTGCCCCCGAACTGACGGGCGTCACCGTGCGCGGTCCGCGCCTCGGCCAATGCCGCTGACACCGGCTGACCGACCGAGGTGAACGCCGGCGCGGGCCGGGGGCGTACGACCCCCGGCCCGCGCCAGGCGCGATGCTCTCGACCGCGTGGCGTCACGGACCGACCGCGGCGGCAACTGCCCGTCTTCTGCCGAAAGTTGCCGACCCGGTTCCGATCATCGTTGTAGTGTCCGCGCCATGACTACGGAAACCATCGACGCGGAGTGTCTCGCCCTCACACGCAATCTGCGCCGCCGAGGCGCGATCGTCCTCGCCGTCTTCGCCCTCGTCTGGGCCTTCGCCGGCGGCTCCGGGATCGCGGCGGTTCCGGTCTCGGTCGCCGTCGGCGTCGTCGCGGCCGTGGTGACGGTCGGCGCGGTGGTGCTCGCCTTCCGGGGCACCGCGGGGCCCGTGACTCGTACGGTGAGGCTGCCGGAGAAGTGGAACCGGGGCGTCGGCCTGGTCAACGTCGCCGAGCTGGTGGCGATCTTCGTCGTGATCGCCGCGTCGAACGCGTCGGGCCACCCGGAGTTCATCCCGGTCGGGATCTGCCTCGTCGTGGGACTGCACTTCTTCCCGCTGGCCCGCCTCTTCGACCAGGGACAGTACAAGTGGACCGCGATCTTCCTGACGGCGGTGTCACTGATGGGTCTCGCCGTCCTGGCGGCCGGCACCACGGCGGAGACGATCCGCACCGTGGTCGGCCTGGGCGCGGCGATCGTGCTGTGGGCCTCCTCCTTCCACGTCGCCCTGCGCGGTTGATCGGGGCCGGGGCCGTCACCGCTTCCGCGTGGGCGGAGTGAAGGGTCCGGTCTCGGGGGCCACGCACTTCTCGACGACGGTCCCCTCGCCGGCCGCCGAGCCCTCCACGCACAGCCGGCCACCCTTGGAGCGCAGGTCGATGAAGAACCGCGTGCTCGCGCCGGACTGCTTCAGGTCGTGGATGCGCTCGTCGAGGTAACCCAGGCCGTTCAGGATCTTCCTGACCTTGGCCGGCGTGGGGTCCTTCAGCTCCCAGAGCCCCTGGGCGATGCGCTCCTCATGGCGGTGACTCGCGCACCAGTCACGGGCGTTCAACTCCACCTCCGGCCCGCCGTGGGGGCGATGGGTCCCTCGAGGGCGTCGGTGGCGGGATCGTCGGAGGGCAGCGGCCGTCCCCCCGGGGCCCGCGAGGGCACCGGCGGTCCGGACTGGGCTCCCGTCGGGGCCTCCGCGGGCACCGGCGGACCCGACGGGGCGCCGGTGGGGCACGACCGCGCCATCTCGTCCAGCATCGCCGCGAAGGCAGCCTGTTGCCCGGATCCCGCGGCCGCCTCGGTGTGCCGGGCGCCGACCGCGTCGGCGGGCCTGCTCGGCGATCCCGAGGCACCCGACGTCCGGGTACCGCAGGACGCGAGTGTCAGAACCGCGAGGGTCGTCACCGCGAGGGCGAGCCCGGAGCGGCGTGTGGAGCGGGCAACCATGTCGGCGATGGCCGGAGTCGATCTCATGCGCACAGCTTCCGGTCACGTGTCCCGCCGCACATGAGTACACGTACTCAACAGGTCATGGGGTCAGACGCGCCCGAAGCCGATCGCCTGGTCGTAGCGGAACAGTCCGGTGGGGTCGTACCGGCGCTTGACCTCCAGCAGACGGGCGTAGTTGGGGCCGTAGTACGCGGTCTGCCACTGGCGCAGGTCGGGGTCGGGGAAGTTGACGTACGCCGCAGACGTCCTCAGGTCGCGGCGCAGGACGCGGTGCATGGCGCGGGTCTGGGCCAGCAGCTCCCGGACGGACTCGGGCGGAGTGGTGGGGGCCCAGTGGGTGCCGATGTCGATGACGAAGGTGGCGTCGCGGTGCGGGTAGGCGGTGTCCGAGGCGGCCGGCTCGCCGCTGCTGCCGCCCATCGCGAAGAGCGTGACGTAGCCGGCGTTCCCGGGTGGGCCCGGACGCCAGGCGCGGACCCATTCGACGATGGCCTCGACGGTACCCGCGTCCAACCACCGGTTCGGCACAAGGGACTTGGAGGCGGTCGCGCTTCCGGGCCCGGGCTGTTCGAGGAGGTGGTCCTGGGCCGCCCAGAAGTGGCGCTGCTCGATGAACCGCTTCGAAGGCCCGAGTTCGAGCACCGGGGCCAGCATCCGCCGCAGCTCGTCCTCCGTACCCAGCCGCTGGCCCAGCAGGGCGATGGCGGCGGGCGTTCCGTCGCCGGCGTTCTTGAACCCGATCCGGATGTCGAAGTCGTTGCCGCGGTCGGTACGCAGGATCTCCTGGAGCACGTCCATCAGGCGGACCGCGGTCCTCGGGTCGAAGGACAGCTCGAAGACCGTGGCCACCTGGTCGGCGACCGACGTGGCATCGAAGACGAAGCCGGTGTTGATGCCGAAGTTGCCGCCCGCCCCGCCGCGGCAGGCCCAGAACAGATCGCGGTTCTCGGTGTCCGACGCCCGGACGAGCGAGCCGTCCGCGAGGACCACCCGGGTCTCGGCGAGCCGGTCGCACGTCAGACCCCACTTACGGTCGTTGAAGCCCAGGCCGCCGCCGAGGGTCAGCCCGGCGACCCCCACTCCGGGGCAGCGTCCGCCGGGGAAGTAGAGGTTCGCGGCCCTGGCCGCGTACACGTCCGAGTTGGTGGCTCCGCCGCCGAGCCGGAGCCGGGTGCCGTCGACCGCCACCCCGTTCATCCGGCGCAGGCTGATGAGCAGGCCGCGGGTGGTGGAGTAGCCGGCGTAGTTGTGGCCGCCGGAGCGCGGGGCGAAGGGCAGGCCGTGCGACGCCGACCAGCGTACGCAGGCCCGCACATCGCTCTCCGTCGCACAGGCGACGATGCCGGCCGGCAGTACGCCCGCGTACCGGAGGTTGTCCGGCAGGGCCTGCCTGCGGTAGCCCTCGCTCGTCGGACGGTACAGCGTCGCGCCCGGGCTCAGGCTGCGGGCCAGGGCCCGCCAGGCCGCGGCCTCGGGGGCGTGGCCGGCCGGCGCTCCGATTCCTTCGGCCGCGGCGGTGTGCCCTCCCGCCCACGCCGTCGTCAGGCCGATCGCCGTCGCCTGAGCTCCCCTTCGCAGTACGGTCCGACGGCTGACGCTCACGGTGCTTCCTTCCTCGCGACCCCCGCGACCTTCGGCAGGGCATGGTGACAGGCCCGAGGCAGCGGCCCTCGCATCGACGGAACACGGCCCTCGGCGTGGGCCATGGTCGCGGAGTGCGCCGGTGGAGACCGACTCGGCGCACCGGGGTGTGGCCGGATCGCGTCAGGGCTCGCGCGGATGGGTGCAGAGGCGGCGCGTGGCGAGGGTGGCACGGACGCCGAGATCGCCTGCGAGGTCCGACCCGACCGGATGCGCGGGCCACCCCGGGCGGGACGACGCCCGGGGTGGCCCGTTCGGCCCAGGCCGCGGCCACGCTCACGGCGTACCGGCCGTCGGCAGGGCAGCGTGGGGAGGTGGTGTCTGTCCGGGAGCCTTCGCACGTCGACCGGGCGGACGCCCCCCGTGAGAGTCACGATGATGGGCAGGTGGGTCCGACCGTGCAGCAGAGCGAGATCACCGAGGTCCTGAACCGTCCGATGAGCCAGGAGCTCCTGGCCCGCGATCTGGTTCGCCTCGCCTACGTCGCCAAGGACGGCACGCCACGCGCCGTCCCGATCGGCTTCGTCTGGAACGGCTCGGAGATCGTCATGTGCACTCCGACGAACGCCCCGAAGCTCTCGGCACTCCGCGCCAACCCGTCGATCGCGCTGACCATCGACACGGAGGTGCACCCACCGAAGATCCTCCTGATCCGCGGTCGGGCCGAGCTGGACGTCGTCGAGGGCATCCCGGAAGAGTTCCTCCAGTCCAACGGCGCCTACACGATGACGCCCGAGCAGCGGGTCGAGTGGGAGGCCGAGGTCCGTTCGCTCTACGACGGCATGGTCCGGATCGTCGTGACCCCGACCTGGGCGAAACTGATCGACTTCGAGACGACCCTCCCCAGCGCGGTCGAGGAACTGGTCCGGCGGCGGGAGGAACGCAAGTGCGCCTGACCCGGTGCGAATTCCGATTGAGTGAGCGACCGCGGTGCGGTGCGCGCCGGCGACCCTGCCCCGGTGACCTCCGCTCCTCGGCGGCGGCCCCGGCTCCGAGGTGGCCGGTGGTCCGTTCCACCCGCCACCTCCGCCGGGGCCTCCGCCCAGGTCGAGACCGTCCGGGACGCCGGTCACGCCCCCGGCACGCCGCTACTCCTCCTTCAGGCCGGGGACCGGGCGCGGACGGCCTTCCGCGTCGATCGCGACGAAGGTCAGCCGGGCGGTGGCCACTTCGGTCGTGGGACCGGAGGTCGCGTTCCAGCGTTCCGCGGTGACGCCGACCGCGACGGCCATCGAGGTCCGGCCCGCGTGGCACAGCTCGGCGTGGACGGTGAGCAGGTCCCCGGCGCGGGCGGGGGAGAGGAACGTCATCCGGTCGACGGAGACCGTCACGGCGGGGCCGTCCGCGTGGCGGCCCGCCGCTGCCGCGGCCGCGTCGTCGATGAGTTTCATGACGACGCCGCCGTGGATGGTCCCGTACAGATTGGTTTCGTGCTCGCTCATGATGTGGGCGAGGGTCACCTGGGAGTCGGCCGGTGCCTTGTGGGCCCGATCGCCGACGGTGATACGGGTGTTCATGTGCTCAGCTCTCCGCCCGGGGCAGGCTGCCGCGGACTCGGCGGGCCGCCGCGGCCATGTGTTCCAGGGCCGGCCGGACCTCGCCCCAGCCGCGTGTCTTCAGCCCGCAGTCGGGGTTGATCCAGAGCCGGTCGGCGGGTACGGAGAGCAGGGCGCGCTCGATGAGGGTGACGGCCTCCGCCTCCTCCGGAACGCGCGGTGAGTGGATGTCGTACACGCCGGGGCCGACCTCCCGGGGGTATCCGGCGCCGGCGAGTTCGTCCGCGACCTGCATATGGGAGCGCGCTGCCTCCAGGCTGATGACGTCCGCGTCGAGGTCGTCGATGGCCCGGAGGATGTCGCCGAACTCGGCGTAGCACATGTGCGTGTGGATCTGGGTGTCCGGACGGACGCCGGCCGTGGCGAGGCGGAAGGCCTCGGTGGCCCAGGCGAGGTACGCGGCGTGGGCGTCGGCGCGCAGCGGCAGCGTCTCGCGCAGGGCCGGTTCGTCGACCTGGATCACCGACGTGCCCGCCGCCTCCAGATCGGCGACCTCGTCGCGCAGCGCGAGCGCGACCTGGCGGGCGGTGTCGGCGAGCGGCTGGTCGTCGCGGACGAACGACCAGGCGAGCATCGTGACCGGGCCGGTCAGCATCCCCTTGACGGGGCGGGAGGTCTGCCGCTGTGCGTACGTCGTCCAGCGCACCGTCATCGGCACAGGGCGGGAGATGTCGCCGGCCAGGACGGGCGGCCGGACGTACCGGGTGCCGTACGACTGGACCCAGCCGTGCTGGGTGGCGAGGTAGCCGGTGAGCTGCTCGGCGAAGTACTGGACCATGTCGTTGCGTTCGGGCTCGCCGTGCACGAGGACGTCGAGACCGGTCTTCTCCTGGAAAGCGATGACCTCGCGGATCTCGGCCTCGATCCGCTCCTCGTAACCCGCCTTGTCGAGCCATCCGGCGCGCAGATCGGCGCGTGCGGTGCGCAGTTCGGCGGTCTGCGGGAAGGAGCCGATGGTCGTGGTCGGCAGCGGCGGCAGGCCCAGGTGGGCCCGCTGCGCGGCGGCGCGCTCGGCGTAGGGCTGGGCGCGGCGGGTGTCGCTCTCGGTGACGGCGGCAGTGCGCGCCCGTACGGCCGGGTCGTTGGTGATCGCCGAGCTTGCCCGGGAGGCCAGATCGGCGCGATTGGCGGCCAGTTCGGCGGCGATCGCGCCGGTGCCCTGGGACAGGCCGCGCGCGAGCGTGGCGATCTCGGCGGTCTTCTGGCGGGCGAAGGCGAGCCAGCGGCGGATCTGCGGGTCGATGTCCCGCTCGGCCGCGGCGTCCAGCGGGACGTGGAGCAGCGAGCAGGACGCCGCGACGTCGACCTGATCGGCGAGGCCGAGCAGGGTGCCGAGGGTGGTGAGGGACTTCTGGTGGTCGTTGATCCAGATGTTGCGGCCGTCGACGACGCCGGCGACCAGCCGCTTGCCCGGCAGGCCGCCCACCGCCGCGAGATCCGCGAGGTTCGCGGCGGCGGCATCGGTGAAGTCGAGCGCGAGTCCCTCCACGGGGGCCTTCGCCAGCACGGGCAGCGCCTCGCCCAGCCGGTCGAAGTAGGAGGCGACCAGCAGCTTCGGCCGGTCGGCCAGGCCGCCGAGCTCGCGGTAGGCGCGGGCGGCGGCGTTCAGCTCGGCGGGGGTGCGGTCCTGGACGAGGGCGGGCTCGTCGAGCTGCACCCACTCGGCGCCCGCCGCGCGCAGGTCCGCGAGCACCTCGGCGTACACGGGCAGCAGCCGGTCCAGCAGGGTGAGCGGCTCGAAGTCCTCGGCGACACCGGGCGCCGGCTTGGCCAGCAGCAGGTACGTGACGGGTCCCACCAGGACGGGGCGGGCCGAGTGGCCGAGCGCGAGGGCCTCCTTCAACTCCGCGACCTGCTTGTCGCTCGTGGCACTGAAGGCGCTGTCGGGACCCAGTTCGGGGACGAGGTAGTGGTAGTTGGTGTCGAACCACTTGGTCATCTCCAGCGGCGCCACGTCCTGGGTGCCGCGGGCCATCGCGAAGTACCCGTCGAGCGCGTCGGCCTCGACGGCGGCGCGGTGACGGGCGGGTACCGCGCCGACCATGACGCTGGTGTCGAGGACGTGGTCGTAGAGGGAGAAGTCGCCGGTCGGGACCTCGTGGACGCCGGCGTCGACGAGCTGCTCCCAGTTGCTCCTGCGCAGCTCACGGGCGGTCTCCCGGAGGGCATCGGCGGTGACGCGGCCCTTCCAGTACCCCTCGACGGCCTTCTTCAGTTCCCGGTTCCCACCCTGGCGGGGGTATCCGTGGACGGTGGCCCGTGCTGCCGCGGACTCGGTTGTCACGTAACTCTCCTTCGCGAGCTTGCGTGTCGTGAGACAGACCCGGAGAGCCGCGAGCGAGGGGTGACGAACCGGACGGACCACCGCCGGGGCGTACATCGAGGTACGCGCGGCCGATCCGCCCTGCTGTGCACGCCGACCCGCCCACGAGGTCACCGGGATCACCGCACGCGAACGGTCGCGTGCGGGCAGCGGGCAGGTCTTCGGACTCGCGAGCACGTCTCGTACGGAAGCCGTACGAGACACCTACTGGCCGTCGCTTCCCAGGCCCTCACGGGCCCAGTGCGTATGACGGCGGTCGTTCTCGCTCACCGCTGCGGGGCAGTCCCGGATTCCCACCGGGTTCCCTCTTACGACGCGTCCCGCCTGGCTGACGGGGCGAACCAGCTGCCCGGGCAGCGTACCGCGCGGGCAGGGAACGACGCGATCGGCTCATATTCCGGACGGTGAAACGAGACACACCCGCTGCGAGGGGCCGTGGGGCGCGACCCGATCAGTGCCGAACCCGCTCCTCGGGGCGGCCTCGTTCAGCTCCCATGAACGACGGCGACGGAGTTCGTATAGGCTCCAGCCGCACGTGAGGAGGCGGCACCGATGGACGGGAGTGCTCGGCAGGTGGCGGCGGGGGATTCGCGGCGCGCGACCATCCGGGAGGTGGCCGCGCTCGCCGGCGTGTCGACGGCGACCGTCTCACGGGTGCTGAACCGCAACTATCCCGTGGCGCAGGCGACCCGCGACCGGGTCGAGGGCGCGATGCGGGAGCTCGGCTATGTCGTGAACGCGCATGCTCGCGCCCTGGCCGGCACCTCCAACCGCACCGTGGGGATCATCGTCAGCGAGATCGTCGACCCCTTCTTCGCGTACATCGCGCGCGGTGTGGAGCGCGAGGCGGCGCGCACGGGCCGGCTCTGTCTGGTCTGCTGCACGCAGGGCGACGCGAAGCGCGAACTGGCCTTCGTCGACCTCCTGCACGAGCAGCGTGCCGACGTGGTCGTGCTGGTCGGGGGGAGCGTCGTGGACCGCGCCTACACCGCGGAACTCACCCGCCGCGCGGAGGAACTGCACGCGGGCGGCTCCTCCCTGGTGCTGTGCGGCCGGCCCTCGCTGGGGGGACGGGTCCCCGCGGCGGCGGTGGAGTACGACAACGAGGGCGGCGCGTTCGCCATCACCGACCATCTGCTGACGCAAGGGCACCGCCGGATCCTCTACCTCGGCGGCCCGCCCGCCGTCTCGACCACGCTGGACCGCCTCGCCGGATACCGCAGGGCCCTCGAACTGCGCGGCGTGACGCCCGACGCCGGTCTGGTGCACACCGGTGCCTTCAGCAGGGGCTTCGGCTATCGCCGGATGGTCGAACTCCTCGGCGAGGGGCTCGACTTCACCGCCATCTTCGCCGCCAACGACATCGTGGCGGCGGGCGCGGCGCAGGCGCTGGAGGAGGCGGGTGCCCGGATCCCGGAGGACGTCTCCCTCGTCGGCTACGACGATGTGCCCGTGGCGCAGGAGATGCGTCCGAGGCTGACCACCGTGCACATCCCTCTGGAGGAGATGGGCCGGCAGGCCGTGCGGCTCGCGACGCCCGGGGACGACGGCGACGACGGTGACGACGCCTGGCGGGCTCCCACGACGGGGGTGCACCGGCTGGGTACGCACATCGTGGTGCGCGACTCGGTGGCTCCGCCGAAGGCGCCGCGCACCCGGCGCACCCGCACCGCGTGAAGCAGGGGCGAGAGCAGGGCTGAGCGCCGGGGAGGGCCTTGGGATGAGAACGTTTACCTACCCAAATCTCCGTTGGATCCCTTCGGGTTCATAGAAACCCCTAGAAACTTTGCGTCTTCTCTTGCCTCGGCATAGCAACCGCTTACATCCTGTCGGGCAGTCAGAGGCCAGGCCCTTGCCCCTCTCCGAGGAGACCGGATGCCCCACCTCCCTGCGCTCAACCGTCGTTCCGTCCTCGCGGGCCTGGCCGGTGCCGGCACCGTCGGCCTGCTGGGCACCGCTCCGGCCCGCGCGGCGACCGCCACCACCGCCGGCGGCCATGCGTGCACGGTCACCGTGACCGCACGCCCCGCCGCCGAGAGCGAGCGGCTCCGGCTCGCCCAGGCGCTGCGCGGCAGCGAGTTCCACGCGACCGGCCTGTACGCGCCGCCGGGCGCCGAGGTCACGCTCAACGTCCTGCCGTACGACGGCCTCGTGCCGACCCTGTGGATCGGCCTCTGGGACTACTACGGCACGCTCACCGAGCCGCGCGCCCACACGCTCAAGCCCGGGGCCAACACCGTCGTCGATCCCCACGGCGGTCCGGTCTACCTGACGCTCGCCGGTGACGGCGAGCGCGCGGGGGTCCGGTTCCGCTCCGGGGCCGTGCCCATGCCCACGTTCGCCCTGGGCCGCACCTCCGAGGCCGACTACCAGGCCCGGTTGGACGCGCTCACCGACGTCCCGTACGTGGAGCTGACGGCGCCGCACACGATCCTCACCCTCACGCGGGAGGGCGCCCTGCTCCACCGGAACGAGGACCACGACGCGCTCCTGCGGCTCCTGGAGACCGTCATCGCCTCGCATGCCGCCATCAGCGGTCTCGACGGGAGCTCCCCGGCACACCGCCGCAAGGCCGGCCCGTACCACTTCACCGAGGTCTCCAAGGTCCCCACCGGCGTCGGCGCCTACGCCACCCACGGCTACAACGGCTTCCCCCGCGCCTACCTCGACCGGCTGACCACCGTCGAGGGCCTGCGCACCCGTGGCTGGGGGCTCTACCACGAGCTCGGGCACCTGCACCAGCAGATGGCGTACAAGCCCTCGGGTCTCACCGAGGTGACCGTGAACATCTACTCCCTGGCGGCGCAGCGCAGCCTCGGCCAACCGTCGAACCTCCTCACCGTCGACCCCAAGACCGGGCTGAACCACTTCCGGTCGGCGCAGGCGAAGTTCGGCACCGCCGGGCTCGCGTACGAGAGGTCGTTCGGCGCGTACGAGAAGCTCGTCCCGCTGCGTCAGCTGGAACTCGCCTTCGGCGAGGACTTCTGGCCCCGGCTGCACAAGCTGGTCCGCGAGGAGAACCCGCAGTCCGACTGGACCGAGACCGCGAAGCGCTACCGCGCGCTCGCCACGTACTCCAGCCGGGTCGCCGGCCATGACCTCACCGCCTTCTTCCTCGACCGCTGGGCCTTCCCCATCGACGCCACGGGCCGGGCCGAACTCGCCGCGCTGAACCTGCCCACGCCACCCGTCGACCCCAGCACGCTGACCGACTGACGCCCCGTCCGGGAGGGACCGCCATGCACGACCTCACTCCCCGCAGACGCACCCTGCTCGCCGCCGGCATCGGCGCCCTCCTCCTCCCGCTCGCCGCGGGCGCGGGCGAGGCGCGCGCCGGGACCACCGGTGCGACGACCGATCCCTTCGACGCCCTGAGAGCCCGCGCCGCCGAGCTGGCCACCGGCGGCGCCATCGACCCCACCGACCCGGTCTACGCCACCGCACTCGCCGCCCTGAACACCTCGGCGGCGACGGCATGGACCACCCTGGACCGCGGCGCCGCCCGCACCGCGCTGTGGACCGACCTCGCCCCCGTCACCGCACCGGCCAACTTCAGCCTCTCGTACGGGCGACTGCTCACCCTGGCGACCGCCTGGGCGACACCCGGGGCCACCCTGCACGGAGACGAGCAGGTCGTCGCCGCGGTCGTCGACGCGCTGGCCTTCCTGAACGACACGGCCTACCACCCCGCCAAGCCCGAGTCCGGCAACTGGTGGTTCTGGGAGATCGGCGCGCCCCGCAACCTCATGGACGTCTGCGTCCTGCTCGGCGACCGCATCCCCGCCGACCGGATCGCGGCCTACTGCGCCGTCGTGGACCGGTTCTGCGCCAACCCCGACCGCCGCACCAACATCCCGTCCCTCGCCGAGACCGGGGCCAACCGTGCCGACAAAGCGGCGATCGTCGCCCTGCGCGGCATCGTCGGCCACAGCGCCGACAAGCTCGCGCTGGCGCGCGACGGACTGTCCGACGTACGGGACGCGGGCCGGAACAGCCTGTTCCGATACGTCACCTCCGGCGACGGCTTCTACCCCGACGGCTCGTTCGTCCAGCACTCCAACGTCGCCTACACCGGCACGTACGGCAATGTCCTGCTCAGCCGCGTCGCCTATCTCGTCGCCCTTCTCGCCGGCTCGGAGTGGGGGATCACCGACAGCGGCATCGCGGTGATCCACGAGGCGGTCGAGCGCAGCTTCGCGGCCGTCACCTTCGACGGGCTGATGATGGACGCCGTACGCGGCCGGGCGATCTCCCGCGGCCGGGAGCGGGACTTCCACACCGGCGCCGGGACCACCACCAACATGCTGCTCCTGGCGACGGGTGCCCCTCCGCAGTACGCGGCCAGGTGGCGTGCCATCGCCAAGGGCTGGATCCGGCGCAACACGGACACCCCGTATCTGCCGCTCGCCACCGTCCCCGCGCTCCGGCGGACCGCCGCCGTCCTCGCCGACCCCGCGATTCCCGCGGCCCCACCCGCCGTCGGCCACACCGTCTTCGCCGACATGGACCGGATCGTGCACCGCCGCGACGACTGGACACTTGCCCTGAGCCTGTCGTCCAAGCGCATCGCGGCCTACGAGGCGGGCAACGGCGAGAACCTCCACGGCTGGTACACCGGCGACGGCATGACGTATCTGTACGACGGCGACCGCGCCCAGTTCTCGGATGATTTCTGGCCCACGGTGAACCCCTACCGGCTCCCCGGAACGACCGTGGACACCCGGCCCCGCGCCGACGCGGGCAGCGCACCCGGCACCAGCACCTACAAGCCGACGAACGCCGTCGCGGGCGGTGCCGTGCTGCGCGGGCGCCACGGAGCAGCCGCCATGGAGCTGATCGCGGCCGGGAGCACGCTGCGGGCCCGCAAGGCGTGGTTCTGCCTCGATGACGCGGTGGTCGCCCTCGGCACCGGGATCACGGCCTCCGACGGACGCACCGTCGAGACGATCGTGGAGAACCGCAATCTGCACGCCGACGGGACCAACAGGCTCATCGTCGACGGACGGGCGCGGTCCGAGGGGCTCGGCGACTCCGCGGTGGTCCCCGGGGCGCGCTGGGCACATCTGGAGGGTGTCGGCGGCTATGTCTTCCCCGGCGGGACCGATCTGAGCCTTCTGCGCGAGGAGCGAACGGGCGCCTGGCGTGACATCAACTCCGGTGCGGACACGGGTGGTTCCGCCGAGGTCGTGACGCGGCGCTACGCGACGCTCTGGCTCGACCACGGCGTCTCGCCGGCCGATGCCGGCTATGCCTATGTGCTGCTGCCGGGCCACGGCGTGGTGCGCACGGCCGCCTGGGCGGCCTCCCGCCCCGTCGAGATCGTCGCCAACACCCCCGAGGCGCAAGCGGTGCGCGTACGACGGCTCGGGCTGACCGCCGCCCACTTCTGGACCGCGTCCGATGCCGCGGGCATCACAGCGAGCGGACCCGGCACGATCCTGGTCCAACGGCGGGGCGCGGGCGTCGCGGTGGCCGTGGCCGACCCGGGACGCACCGAGACCACCCTCACCTTCGAACTGCCCTGGGCGGTCAAGGGCGTCAAGAGCGCCGACGACACGGTCACCGTCACCACGGGCCGCCTGCCCGTCCTGACGGTCCAGGTCGGCGGCTCCCGTGGCCACACCCACACCGCCGAGCTCCACTGAACCGTCGAGAGGACTTCCCTTGCGTGTGAAGCGCACCGCCGCCCTGGTATCCGCCGCCCTGGTCTGCTGCTCCGCCGTCCTGGCCGGGGCCGGCCCGGCCACCGCCGCTGAGGCCGGCGGGTACACCGCGACCGACGTGCGGCAGCGGCTGGCCGGGATACCCGGTCTCACCGTGATCTCCGTGGGCGAGAAGAGCGGCTACCCCTACTACACCCTCACGTTCACCCAGCCCGTCGACCATCGGAACCCCGCGAAGGGGACCTTCGAACAGCGGCTGACGCTCTGGCACAAGTCGACCGAGGCCCCGACGGTGCTCTACACCGGCGGCTACACGCTCGCCACCGGCACCCGTGAGATCACCACCCTGCTCGACGCCAACCAGGTCAGCGTCGAGCACCGCTTCTTCGGCTCCTCCCGCCCGGACCAGGTCGACTGGGACGACCTCGACATCTGGCAGGAGGCCACCGACGAGCACGCGATCGTGGAGGCTCTGAAGACGCTCTACACCGCGAAGTGGATCGGCACCGGTGCCAGCAAGGGCGGCATGACGCAGGTCTACCACGAGCGCCACTACCCTGAGGACCTGGACGCCGTCGTCGCGTACGTCGCCCCCAACGACGCCGTCAACAAGGACGACCAGACCTACGAGACGTTCTTCGAGTCCGTCGGCACCCCAGAGTGCCGGGCCGCCCTGAACGCCGTGCAGCGCGAGATGCTGGTGCGCCGCGGTGCCCTGCTGCCCCGCTTCGAGGCCAACGCGGTCCAGAAGGGCTACACCTTCCACCACCTCGGTTCCGCCGACCGCGCCTACGAGTTCTCGGTACTGGACCAGGTGTGGAACTTCTGGCAGAGCGGGACCGCCGACAACTGCGCCACCGTGCCCGACGCGGGGGCCGCCACCGACGAGGAGCTGTGGACCTGGTCGCTCGGCCACGGCCTGAGCGTCTACCACGACGGATCGGGCTCACCCTCAGGCGTCGGCCCGTACTACCGCCAGGCCGCCACCCAGCTCGGCTGGGCCGATCTGAAGTTCAAGCACCTGCGCGACGTCCGCCGCCACCCGGGGCTCTACCAGCCCAACTCGCTGCTCCCGGCGGAGCTGCGCGGCGGATACGACAACGGCGCCACGCGGGACGTCGACCACTGGGTCCGCACCCGAGGCGAACGGATGATGTTCGTCTACGGCCAGAACGACCCGTGGAGCGCGGAGCAGTTCAAGCCGAGCAAGCGCGACTCCCATCTCTACGTCGCACCCAACACCAACCACTCGGCCCTGGTCTCCAAGCTCGCACCCGAGGACCGCGCGGCGGCCGAGGCCACGATCCGGCGCTGGGCCGCCCCGTAGCCCGGCCACTCGCCGGCACCCCCGAACCACAGGAAGTGAGGCGCTCCGTGCCCGCACCGTACGTGAAGCTCCCGGCGACCGACCGCGTCCTCTCACCGCGCACCGGGTGGACCCGCGCGCACTGGGAGGCGGTGGCCGACACGCTGCTCGCGGGTGTGGCGCCGTACGCCACGCCCGGCTTCGCCCAGTACCGGCTGCCGGGCCGGGGCAGCTGGTCGGGAGTGGTCTGCGACGGTCTGGAGGGGTACGCGCGGACCTTCCTGCTCGCGGCCTTCCGGATCGCGGGAGCCGGCGGGGACGTGGACCCACGGCTCGTCGAGCGGTACGCGACGGGCCTGGCGGCCGGCACCGACCCGGCGTCCGGGGAGGCCTGGCCCCGGCTGACGGACTGCTCGCAGCAGATGGTCGAGGCCGCCTCCGTCGCCATCGCCCTGCACGAGACCCGACCCTGGATCTGGGACCGGCTGGACACCCGGGTCCAGGAGCGGGTCGTCGACTGGCTCTCCGGCTTCGTCGGCCACCGCACCTGGGACAACAACTGGCGGCTCTTCCAGGTCGTGTCCGAGCAGTTCCTCGCCTCCGTCGGCGCGCCGTACGCCCAGGAGGACATCGACGGCGGCCTGGACCGGATCGACGACTGGTACCTCGGCGACGGCTGGTACACCGACGGCTACGGCCGCAACTTCGACTACTACAACGGCTGGGCCCTGCACCTGTACCCCCTGCTCTGGGCGCGGATCGCCGGCGAGGAGGACGGCGACCGGGCCAAGGTCCACAAGGAGCGCCTCACCGCGTTCCTGCGCGGATACGCGCACTTCTTCGGCGGCGACGGCGCGCCCGTGCACCAGGGCCGCTCGCTCGCCTACCGGTACGCCGCCGTCGCCCCGGTCTGGATGGGCGCGCTGAGCGGCGCCACTCCGTACGCCCCCGGTCTGACCCGCCGCCTCGCCTCCGGAGCCGTACGCCACTTCGCCGAGCGCGGTGTCCCCGACGAACGCGGGCTCCTCCCGCTCGGCTGGTACGACACCTTCCTGCCCAGCACCCAGCCGTACTCGGGACCCGCCTCGCCCTACTGGGCGAGCAAGGGCTTCCTCGGGCTGCTGCTGCCGCCGGACCACGAGGTGTGGACGGCACGCGAGCTGCCGCTGCCCGTCGAGGAGGCCGACCGGTACACCGCCCTGCCGGTCCCGGGCTGGCTGCTGCACGGCACCCGGCACGACGGCATCGTCCGGCTGGTCAACCACGGCAGCGACCACAACCCGCCCGAGCCCGAGCCCGCCTCGGACGACCCGCACTACGCCAAACTCGGCTACTCCACGCACACCGCACCGCAGAGCGCCCCGCACGCCTGGCAGCGGACGGTCGACAACCACATCGCCCTCGTCGACGCCGACGGCACGCCCAGTCGCCGCGTCCGTGTCCACCCGCTCGGGACCGGGGACCGCAGGGCCGCCTCCTGGTACGCGGCGCGGCTCCCCGGCGACGACACCGAGTACCGCATCGAGACCACCTCGCTGCTGCACGGACCGTGGGAGATCCGGGTGCACCGGGTCGAGGCACCGCCCGGCGTCACCGTCCGCGAGGGCGGACACGCGCTCGCCGACGCGCGCCGGCCGGCCGCGCACACCGGACCGCGCTGGGCGACGGCCCGCCGCCTCGACGGACTGACCAGCGCGATCGTCGGCCTGTACGGCTGGCAGGAGGCCGCCGTCACCCGCGACGTCGAGGCGAACGCCTTCGGCCCGCACTCGGCCGTCCCCTACGTCCGGTCCGCCGCGCTGCCGGGCGGACGCAGCGTCCATGTGACCCTCGTCGTCCTCTCCGGCGATGCCGTCCATCCGGCGGAACTCCGCGAGGCCGTCTCCGTGACGGTCGACGACGCCTCCGGTGTGACCGTCGGCTTCCCCGACGGCACAGAACTCCGCGCCTGACCAGGGCGGTCGGGCCGGTCCTTCCCCCCAACCCAGCCCCTTGGAGGAGAGATGAACCGCTTCCTCGCGCACCTTCGTTCGGCGAGACCACCGGCTGTCACGGCCGCTCTGCTGGCCGTGCTCTCCGTGTTCTCCTTCGCCCCGGCGTCAGCCGCACCCGAGCGGCAGGGCGGTGAGAGTTCCGCGTCCACCCTGGCGGCGGGCTACGCCGTGACGGAGAACAAGTACCGGGCCGACGCCGGCCTCGGGACGTGCCTGCGCACCTTCAACGGCGACGACACCGTGCAGGTCGGCGACTGCGCCGCCGCGGGCACCCCCACCGACTACACGTCCATGCGGCAGTGGCAGGCGGTGGACCAGGGCAACGGATACGTCCTGATCCAGAACAAGTACAAGACGGACGCCGGACTCGGCAGCTGTCTGCGGACCTTCAGCGGCTCCGCCGACATCCGGGCGGGAGCCTGCACCGGGACCGGCACCCCCACCGACTACACCTCCATGCGGCTGTGGAAGACGGTCGACCAGGGCAACGGGTACGTCCTGCTCCAGAGCAAGTACCGGGCGGACGCCGGGCTCGGGACGTGCCTGCGCACCTTCAACGGCAACGACAGCGTCCAGGTCGGCGACTGCGCCGCGACGGGCGGAGCCGGCGACTACACCTCCATGCGGCTGTGGGACTCCGCCGCCTTCGGCGCCGCCGGCTGGCCCACCCGCCCCGTGACCGGTCAGAAGCGGGCCCTGGTGGTGGCCACGCACTGGAACGACGCCACCCCGGCGGACCCGGCCCCGATCCGCCAGGCCACCCTCGGCGACGGCTACCCCTCGCTCCGGTCCTACCTCCAGGAGGTGTCCGGAGGAGCGCTCGACCTCACGGGCGACATGCTCGAGAACGTCGACCTGGGCGCGCGCCCGACCGCGTGCGACTCCGGGGCGATCCGGAGCTCCGCGCGGGCGGCCGCACTGGCCCGGGGCGTGAACCCCGACACGTACGACTACTTCCTCGTCGACATCTCCCGCCACTCGGCGTGCGCGTTCGAAGGGCTGGCCTCCCAGCCCGGCAACTGGATCATCTCCAACGGGGTCGGCCACAAGACCTGGATGTGGACCCACGAGTTCGGCCACAACCTCGGCTTCCAGCACTCCGCCACGCTCAAGAACTGCCCGGTGGCGGGCGCGGTGACGCGGGTGAACACCAGCTGTACCCAGGCCGGTGGCGACGACCCGACGGACACCATGGGCGGCGGTGGAATGCATCTCTACCCCGTGAGCTACCGCCAGTTCGCCGGCTGGATCCCGGAGGCCCAGGTGGTCGGGATCGGCACCACCGGCAGCTACTCGCTGGGCGTGCTGGGGGCGAGCGGCACTCAGGAGTACCGCATCGCCCGCGGTGACGGCACCTACCTGTCGCTGGAGTTCCGTCGTCCCACTCCGCCGTACGACGCCTACACCGATGCCGATCCCCTGGTGAACGGCGTGATCGTACGTATCGTCACCAGCGGGGCGACGATGCACAACAGGCTCGTGGACGCCACGCCCGCGACCACGACCACCGCGGACGCGCCGCTGGCCGCGGGCAGGACGCTCGTGGACGAGATCGCCGACGCGGCGGTCACGGTCTGTTCGGTCTCGGCCCAGGGCGCGAACCTCCGGGTCGCGGTGGGCGGCACGACACCTCCCGCCTGCTGATCCCGGGAAGGCCCGGACGGGCCCAGGTGGCCCCCCGCTCAGCGGCGGGGGGCCACCGAGTCCCGTACGACCACATGGGTGCCCAGGCGCACCCGCCGGGCCGCCGGTGGGCGCCAGGCGTCGTCGTCTTCGAGGGGGAGCGCGCTGCGGACGGCCCGGCGGCCCATCTCCTCCAGCGGGACATGGACGGTCGTGAGGCGGGGGCGCACCGTCAGCGCGGCGGGGATGTCGTCGTACCCGACGAGGGAGATGTCCTCGGGAACGCGCCTGCCGGCCTCCTCCAGCGCCTGCAGCGCGCCGATGGCCACCATGTCGTTGGCGGCGAACACGGCCGTGAACTCCAGGCCCGAGGCGAGGATCCGGGACAGCTCGCGCCAGCCGAAGGCCGGGCTGAAGGCGCCGGTCCGCACGAGTTCGGGAGCGGGCTGGATGCCGCGCAGCGCGAGCGCCCTGCGGTGTCCGGCCAGGCGGTCGCGGGTCGTGGAGAGGGCCGGCGGGCCGCCGAGGTACAGGATCCGCTCGTGGCCGTTGGTCAGCAGGTGGTCGGTGATGGCGAAGGCGCCGCCCTCGTTGTCGTACTCGACCGACGAGGTGGGCACCTCGTCGCCGATCGAGGGACGGCCGCAGAGCACGAGCTTCATGCCCCCGTCGTCGAGTTCCCGTGCCTTGCGGGCCAGTTCGCGGGTGTACGAGCGGTCGTCGGTGCTGCCGCCCACGAGGATGACCGCGGCGGCCCGGCGCTCCTGCATCAGCTCGATGGCCCCCAGTTCGCGCTTCGGATCGCCCTGGGTGGTGCACACCAGGCACAGCCGGTTGCCGGCCGACGCCTCGCGTTCCACACCGCGCGCGATGAAGGCGTAGAAGGGGTCGACGACGTCGTTGACGATGATGCCGACCGTCTGGCCGTCCGTGCCCGCGAGCGCGCGGGCATGGGCGTTGACCACGTAGCCGAGCTCGCGCACGGCGGCCTCGACCCGTTCCCGAGTGGCGGACGAGACGGGGTAGTTGCGGTTCATGACGCGGGAGACCGTCGCCGTCGAGACCCCCGCATGCCGGGCGACGTCGACGACGGTGGCGCGGCGCTGCCCTTCCGCGGTCGCCTTCCTGGTGGTCATGCGCGGCGCGCCAGGTCCTCGTGGCGGACGGGGTGCAGCAGGGGCTCGCCCCGGGCGTAGCGGGCGAGTTCGTCGACGGCCAGCGCTCCCAGACGGCCGACCTCGTTGCCCAGGGCGCCGGCGAGGTGGGGGGTGAGGAACGCGTTCGGCAGGCCCCAGAGGGGGTGACCCTCGGGGAGGGGCTCGGGGGAGGTGACGTCGAGCACGGCGTCGAGGCGGCCGGCGACGAGCTGTTCGGTGAGGGCATCGGTGTCGATCAGCGCGCCGCGGGCGGTGTTGACCACGAGCGTCCCGGGCCGCATCAGGCCGAGGCGACGGCGGTCCAGGAGGTGGTGGGTGTCCGGGGTGTCGGGCGCGTGGACCGTGACCACGTCGCTGGTGGCGACGAGGGTGTCCAGGTCGACCAGGGTCCAGCCCTGGCGCTCGGCCTCGGCGGGTGTGACGTACGGGTCGTAGAGCCGCACCGTGGCGTCGAGGAGCCGCAGCATGTCGAGCAGCCGGCGGCCGGTGTGGGAGGCGCCGATCACTCCGACGGTCAGGCCGTGCGCGCCGAGCCAGGGGCGTTCGCGCAGGTCGGCGGGGGTGCGATGGGTGCGGCGCGTGCGGAACAGCTCGGCCAGCGAGAAGGCGCGTTTGGCTCCGAGCACGATCGCGGCGAAGGCGAACTCGGCGACGGGCACGGCGTTGGCCGCGGCCGCGGACGAGACGACGATGCCGCGGCGGTGGACCTCCGGTGTGAGGAAGGTCTTCACGGTGCCGGCCGCGTGGATCACCGCCCGCAGGCGGGGCGCGGCGTCGAGCACGGCGACGTCGACGGCGGGGCATCCCCACCCCGTGACCAGCACCTCCGTCTCGGCGAGCAGCGACCGGGCGGCGGGGGAGGAGAACTCGGTCAACGGGTCCGGTCGCAGCAGACGCGCCGTGGACAGCAGGCGCCCATGCACGTCGGGCGGGAAGACGCTGTCCAGTTGAGCGGGATCCATGGCCAGTGCGGTGTGCGGCCGTCGGAGTGTGCGGGCTCCCACTGTGCCTCCGGGATAGTAAACGTGTACTGCGATGAGGGAACCGTAGGGACGCGGGAGTTGGAGCGTCAAGGGCTTCTTTTCAACGCACCCTATTGACGCGAGGGTTAAGCGGTTACTACCTTCCGGCGGCAGATACCCGCTACACCCTGATGGCCCGATCGGGCGCCTCCCCGCCGAACAGGACTGCTCATGGCCGAAACAACGTCCCCTCCGCCGCGGGCCGTTCACCGACTCTCGCTGCGGCAGCGGCTCCAGCGCGACAAGGTGATGCTGCTCCTGTGCCTGCCGGGGTTCCTGTACTTCGTGGTCTTCCACTACGTACCGCTGCTCGGCTACGTCGTGGCCTTCCAGGACTACCAGCCGTACCTCGGCTACATGCACAGCGTCTGGGTCGGCTTCACCAACTTCACCTCGGCCTTCACCGACCCCGACTTCTGGTCGGCCACCGGCAACACCCTGACGATCGCCGTCGTCCAGCTGGTCCTGTTCTTCCCGGTGCCGATCGCGCTGGCCCTGCTCCTGAACAGCATCGTCAGCGACAAGCTGCGCCGCTTCGTGCAGAGCGTCGTCTACCTGCCGCACTTCATCGGCTGGGTCATCATCGTCTCGATCTTCCAGCAGATCCTCGGCGGCGCAGGCGTCGTGCCGGACCTCCTGGCGGCGATCGGCCTGCCGCGCTACGACATGATGACCGACCCGGACGCGTTCCCCTGGCTGCTGGCGCTCCAGGTCATGTGGAAGGACGCCGGCTGGGGCACCATCATCATCCTCGCCGCGCTGCTCTCCATCGACCGCGGCCTGTACGAGGCCGCCGCGATGGACGGAGCGGGCCCCTGGCGCCGCTTCTGGCACGTCACCCTGCCCGGTCTCTCCCCGGTCGTCGTCCTGCTGCTGATCCTCAACCTCGGCAACATCCTCACCGTCGGCTTCGAGCAGATCCTCCTCCAGCGCGACGCCGTCGGCCCCGACGCCGGTGAAGTCCTCGACACCTACGTCTACTTCCACGGCATCCAGGACAACGAGTGGGGCACCGCCGCCGCCGTCGGCCTCGTCAAGGCCGTCATCGGCACCGTCCTCGTCGTCGGTGCCAACACATTCGCCCACCGGCTCGGCCACGAAGGGGTGTACCGCGGTGCTGACCGCTGAGAAGACATCGCGCCGCAAGGGCGCCCTCCCGCGCCCCGTCCCCACCGGCGAGCCGGCCGGCCACCGCGAACCGCGCCCCTCGGGTGCCCGGCCGCCGTGGATGGAGCAGCCGACGAAGCTCGGGCAGGCCGGGAAAGCGCTCGTCATCGTCGTCGTCGTGGCGCTGGTCGCCTACCCGCTGCTCGGCGTGATCGGCACGAGCCTCGCCTCGCAGAGCGACATCATCACGTCCAACGGCCTCGTCCTGTGGCCCGACCACCCCAACCTCGACGCCTACCGCACCGTCTTCACCGGCGGCGTCGTCACCCGCGCCCTCCTGGTCAGCCTGGGCGTCACCCTCGTCGGCACGCTCGCCAGCCTGCTCTGCACGATCGGCATGGCGTACGGCCTCTCGCGCCGGGAGGTGGTCGGCTCCCGCTTCATCCTCATGACCGCCCTGTTCACCATGCTCTTCCACGCGGGCGTCATCCCCAACTTCCTCCTGGTGAAGGAGCTGGGCCTCTACGACACCTTCGCCGCCCTCGTCCTGCCGACCATGGTCAGCGCCTTCAACCTCGTGGTCATGCGGGCCTTCTTCATGAACCTTCCCGAGGAGCTGTACGACGCCGCGAAGGTCGACGGCGCCGGCGACTTCCGGATCCTCGTGAGGATCGTGCTGCCACTGTCCAAGGCGGTCATCGCCGTGGTCGGCCTCTTCTACGCGGTCGCCTACTGGAACGCGTACTTCAACGCCCTGCTCTACCTCGGCGACAACGACAAGTGGCCGCTGCCCATGGTGCTGCGCACCTTCGTCCTCCAGGGGCAGAGCCTCGCCGACGGCTCCGTCGGAGAGGCCACGTCCCCGCAGCAGGCGGTGCAGATGGCCGTGCTGGTCGTCGCGGTCGTACCGATCCTGCTCGTCTACCCCTTCCTCCAGCGGTTCTTCACCAAGGGCGTCCTCACCGGCGCCGTCAAGGGCTGACCGGCCGCACCGCAGACTCCCCACCCCCCTCGAACCTTCCTGTCCCGTACGCCATTTCGCTGAGGAGACCTCAGATGTCCGGCTCCACATTCATCAATCGGCGCACCCTTTTCCGCTGGGGTGCGGGCGTCGGCCTCGGTGTGGCCGCGGCCCCGCTGCTCGCCGCCTGCGGCGACGGCGGCACCACGGCGAAGGCGGAGGCGAAGAGCGCCTCGCTGATCCCCCGCACCACGGTCCGCAACATCGGTCTGAAGCCCGACCTCGCGGGCACGGCCGCCGGTGTCCCGCAGGGCTACTTCTCGTACCCGGCCAAGCCCTTGCGCGCCACCCGGGGCATTCCGCTCAAGGGGGCCAAGAAGATCACGGCGACCACGGAGACCTTCACCACGCCGCCGCCCGCCCGGGAGAAGAACGCCGCCTGGCGCGCGATCGAGGAGATGCTGGGCACCGAGGTGGACTTCACGGCCGTGCCCGCCGACGACTACCCCGCCAAGTTCTCCACCATGGTGGCCAGCGACAGCCTCCCGGACATCTTCATGTACCCGGAGACCGGTGGCGTCGACGATCTGCCCGGCTTCCTCGGCGCCAAGTGCGCCGATCTCACACCGCACCTGGCGGGCGACGCGATCAAGGACTATCCGAACCTCGCGGCGATCCCCGAACAGGCCTGGCGTCAGGCGATCTTCGGCGGCAAGCTCTACGGCATCCCGATCACCCGCTACGGCACCACCGGCGCGGGCTTCTACCGCCACGACCTCTTCGCGCGGGCCGGCGTCACCAGCCTTGACCAGATCACCGACATGGACCGGTTCGTCGAGCTGGCCAAGGAGCTGACCCGGCCCAAGGAGAACCAGTACGCCTTCTCCGCCGGCATCACGACCCTGCTCGCCGAGTCCGCCGGAGCCCCGTACTTCTGGTCCATGGACGCCACCTCGGGGAAGTGGAAGTACCAGCTGGAGACCGACGCGTACCGACTGGCCGTCGAGACGGCCGCCCAGCTGTACAAGGCGGGCTGCTTCTACCCGGGCACGGTCCAGATGGTCGGTGCCCAGAAGGCCGAGTACACGAACCTGTTCAAGAGCGGCAAGGCCGCTTACGTCTACGACGGGATGCCCGCCTTCCTCCAGCCCGGCACCGGCTACGTCGACGCGATGGCGGCCGTCGACCCGTCCTTCGACGTGCGGCCCATGACCCCGTTCGGCAAGGACGCGGTCGCCTGGATGGACAACGTCGCCCTGCAGAACACCCACATCAGGAAAGCCGACGACAAGCGGGTCACGGAGATCCTCACGCTCGCCGACTTCGCCGCGTCGCCGTTCGGCTCCGTCGAATACACCCTCATCTACTACGGCGTCGAGGGCGTCGACCACAAGCGCGACGCCAAGGGCAATCCGTCCCTCACCAAGCAGGGCGTCCAGGACATCGCCGTGCCGTGGAACAAGCTCGCCTCCCCGGTGCCGCCGCTGTTCAACGCGGCGTCCGAGGACGCCGTCCGGCACGTCCACGACGCCTACACCCGGCTGATCCCGATGATGCAGCACGACCCGACGCAGGAGTACGCCTCGCCGACCTGGGAGTCCAAGGGCCAAGGCAGCCTCTACACCATCCACCGGGACGGCATCAAGGACATCATCGCGGGCCGCAAGCCGATCTCCTCGTACGACGCCGTGGTGCGCAAGTGGCGCGGCGCGGGCGGCGACACGTGCCGCGCCGAATTCGAGCAGGCCTCGCAGAAGGGGAAGAAGTGACCACCATGAGACGTGCGATCCTCACCAGGGCGGGCAGCGCCGTCGCCGCCGCGGCGATCGCCCTGCCGCTGCTCGGTGCACCGGCCCACGCCCACGGCTTCGACCCGAAGCCCGGCTCCGACGGCGTCGGCGACCCGCTCTTCCCGACCCTCGGCAACGGCGGCTACGACGTCCGGCACTACGACCTGTCGTTCGACTTCACCCCGGTGACCTACGACTTCACCGGCACCATGAAGATCCGCGCGAAGGCCACCCAGGACCTCTCCTCCTTCAACCTCGATGTCGACTCCCTCGCCATCGACGAGGTGAAGGTGAACGGCGAGGACGCCGCCTGGGCCGTCTCGCTCGGCAAGAGCGGCCAGGAACTCACCGTCACCCCGGCCGGCGGCCTGCGCGACCGCCGCCCCTTCGACGTCACGGTCACCTACCACGGCAACGGCAAGACCAAGCCGATCGGTGCACCCGGCTGGCGCTACACGAGCGACGGCGGCTTCGTCTCGGCTGCGCAGTCGTCCCGCGCCGACACCTTCGCCCCCGTCAACGACACCCCGATGGACAAGGCGAGCTGGACCTTCCACCTCACCGCGCCCGACGGCTGGACGCCCGCCGCCAACGGCACGGCGACCGGCACCCGCCCGGCCGGCGACGGGAAGACCACCTTCGACTTCCGCCTCGACGCCCCCATGGCCTCCGAGCTCCTCGGCATCTCCGTGGCGAAGCAGACCCTGCTGACCGGGAGCGGACCGCACGGTGTGCGGCTGCGCCACTACGTCCCCGAGGACCAGGTCGCCGCCTACCGGCCGATCGTCGAGCAGACCGGCGGCCAGATCGCCTGGCTGGAGCAGACCCTCGGCGTCCGCTACCCCTTCGACACCTACGGGATGCAGATCGTCCGCGACGGGTACGCCGACGCCCTGGAGAACCAGACCCTGTCGCTGTTCGGGCCCGGCTGGTTCAAGAACGCCGCCACCTCGACGACGTACACGAACGTCATGATCCACGAGCTGACCCACCAGTGGTTCGGCGACTCGGTCACGCCCCGCACCTGGCAGAGCGCCTGGCTGAACGAGGGGCCCGCCGTCTACTACGCCGCGCTCTGGGCCGACCAGCAGGGCACCGCCTCCATGGAGGACAAGATGCGCATGGCGTACGGCAAGCTCGACGCCGTGCGCAAGACCGACGGTCCGCCCGGACTGCCCACGGCCCTCGGCGGGTTCAACATCTACGACGGTGCGGCGGTCGTCCTGTACGCGCTGAACCAGCGGGTCGGCCAGGACGAGTTCGACGCGATCATGAAGTCCTGGCTGGTCAAGCACCGGCATGCCAACGCCGACTCCCAGGACTTCATCGACAACGCCGTGCGCGTGACGCACGACCCCACGCTGCGGCCCTTCCTGGAGGACTGGCTCTTCGGCCAGGACAACCCGGCCATGCCCGGCCACCCGGACTGGAGCTGATGTCGACCATGAACGGCACCCGGCTGGTCCTGGCACTCGCCACGACAGCCGCCCTCCTCTCCGCCGCCCCGGTCGCTCAGGCCGGGGCGGGCCCCCGCACCCTGCACGCCGCCCCCGACGGGTCGGGCTCGACCTGCAGCCCCGGCCGGCCCTGCTCCCTCGACGGCGCCCGCGACGCCGCCCGCGCCGTGCACGGGCGGGACGTACGCGTCGAACTCGCGGACGGGACCTACACCTTGAGCAAGCCCCTGCAGCTCGGGGCCGCCGACTCCGGACGTGACGGACACACCGTCACCTGGACAGCCGCCCCCGGGGCCGATCCCGTGCTGTCCGGCGGCAGGGCACTCACCGGCTGGTCCGCGAACGCGGACGGCACCTGGACGGTGAAGGTCCCCGACGGCGTCACCCCGCGCCAGCTCTTCGTCGACGGTGAACGGGCCGTCCGGGCGCGCGGCGACTCCTGCGCCGCTTCCGTGTGCGATGCCACGAAGACCGGGATGACCGGCGCGCGGGCCACCGGCATCGCGGACTGGGCGCGGCCCACCGACGCGGAGGCCGTCATCCGGGTCCGGTGGCGCAACTACCACTGCCGGATCGCCTCCGTCAGCGGCGACGCGATGACGTTCGCGCAGCCCTGCTGGACCAACTCGGCCTCCGGCACCGACCGCACCGGGCCCGCCTGGGACACGACCACCGTCGACTCCACCCGCTACACCAAGGTCTCGTACTTCGAGAACGCCCCCGAACTGCTCGACCAGCCCGGGGAGTTCGTCTGGGACTCGGCCGGGCGGACGGTCACGTACCAGCCGCGCCCGGGCGAGGACATGCGCCGGGCCGAGGCCGTCACCCCGGTCACCGAGAACCTGCTCGTCCTCGACGGCACGCACGACGTCCGCGTCACGGGCATCGGGTTCGCGTACGCCGCCTACCGGCAGCCCTCCACGGATGAGGGGTACGCGGGGACGCAGGCGGGTCTCACCCTGACGGGGGCCACCGGGCCCACCGACCACGCGGGCCGCCACTACACCAAGCCGGCCGCCGCGCTCACCGTCCGGGGCGGTCGGAACGTGGTCGTCGACCGTGGGGTGTTCACCCGTCTCGGCGGCGCCGGCGTGGTCTTCGAACAGGGCACCCAGGACTCGATACTCACCCGGTCCCGGTTCACCGACCTGTCCTCCGGAGCCGCCTACATCGGTGACACGGAACCCATGCCGGCCGCCGAACTCGTGGGGGCTCGCAACACGGTGTCGTACAACACCGTCCGCCGTGCGGGAGTGGAGTACACCGACGCCGTCGGCATCTGGGCGGGCTACGAGGCCGAGACCGTCATCGACCACAACACCCTCGACGACCTGCCGTACTCCGGCATCTCCGTCGGCTGGGGCTGGAACCAGCCCGAGGCCCGGCAGTCGGTGCTGCGCGACAACCGGATCACGAACAACCGCATCACGAACGTCATGCGGGTCGCGTACGACCAGCACGACGGCGGCGCGATCTACACCCAGGGCGCCCAGCCCGGCACCGTGATCTCCGGCAACTACATCAACCGCAGCGCCTACGGGAACACCGAGCGCGACGGCAACGGCATCTACCTCGACGAACAGTCCAGCCACATCACCGTCACCCGCAACGTGATCACCCGCATCGGCTACAAGTGGGTCTCCAACTGGGCCGACTACGGCATCGACAACCACGCCACCGGCAACTGGACCGACACCGCCGCGCCCGCACTCACGGGCACCGGCTCGACCATGACCGACAACCGCACCGGGCTCGACCGCCTGCCCGACGAGGCGCTCCACGTCGCCGCGGCCGCGGGCGCCGCCGGTCGGGGCCATGTCGAACAGCTCCGCCCCGACCTGGCCCGCGCGGGCACGGCCACCCAGTCCTCCACCGACGGCACGGCGGCCGCCGCCCTCGCCACCGACGGCGACACCACCACCGACACCCGTACCCTCGCCGAACCGGGCGCCTGGTGGCAGCTGGACCTCGGCGACACGCGTCACATCGGACAGATCGAGGTCTGGAACAACACCTCCATGACCACGGCCGACTTCGACGTGCAACTGGCCACCACGGCGGACTTCTCCGACGCCACGACGCTCCACGTCACCGGCAAGGCGCTCCGACCCACCGTTCTCGACACCGACAGAGAGGCCAGGTACGTGAGGATCAAGCTCAGCGGCACCGGACGCGTCGCCCTGGCCCACGTCCTGATCCACCCGTAACACCTCTCCACAGGAAGGCGGCTCCCATGACCACCCCCTCCGATCTGCGTCTCGGCGTCCTCGGCTACGGACTGCGCGGCACCCTCGCCCGCACCGCACACCGGCCGGGCGCGGGCTCCCGTGTCACCGCGCTCGCGGACCACGACGCCGCGGCGCGGACGGAGGGGGCGCTCGCCTTCCCCGACGCACGGGTGACCGATGACCACCGGGAGGTGATCGCCGACCCTGACATCGACGCGATCCTCGTCCTCACCCCCGACCACACCCACGCCGACATCGCCTGCGAAGCCCTGAAGGCCGGCAAACCCGTCTTCGTCGAGAAGCCCCTCGACATCGGCATCGAGCGCTGCGACGAGATCCTGCGGACCGCGTACGAGACCGGGACACGGCTGTACGTCGGCCACAACATGCGCCACATGCCGGTCGTCCGACTGATGCGCGACATCATCGCGCGCGGCGAGATCGGCGAGGTCAAGACCGTATGGGTACGGCACTTCGTGGGCTACGGAGGCGACTGGTACTTCAAGGACTGGCACGCCGAACGCCGCTACACGACCGGACTGTTGCTGCAGAAGGCCGCGCACGACATCGACGTCCTGCACTGGCTCGCGGGCGGCTGGACGCGCCGGGTCCAGGCCCTGGGCGACCTCATGGTCTACGGCGACAATCCCCACCGGCGCGCGCCCGGCGAGCCCAAGGCCGACGACTGGTACACGGCCGACGGCCACTGGCCCCCGCACACCCAGCGCGCCCTCAACCCGGTGATCGACGTCGAGGACGTGTCGATGGTCAACATGCGTCTCGACAACGGGGTGCTGGCGGCGTACCAGCAGTGCCACTTCACCCCCGACTACTGGCGCAACTACACCGTCATCGGCGACGCGGGCCGCCTGGAGAACTTCGGCGACGGACCCGGGGGAGTGGTGAAGGTGTGGAACTCCCGCCGCTCGACCTTCCGTCCGGACGCCGACGCCACCCATCCCGTGCCGGACGCCGAGGACAACGCCGGCCACGGCGGCGCCGACCCCCTGCTCATCGACGAGTTCCTGCGCTTCGTCCGCGACGGCGGCCGCACCGACACCTCGCCGGTCGCCGCGCGCATGGCCGTCGCGGCGGGCGTCCGCGCCACCGAGTCGCTGCGCGACGGCGGTACACCCCGCGAGGTCCCGTCCCTCGACCCGGAACTGGTCGCCTACTTCGAGCGCGGGCAGTGCCCTAGCGGCCGAGCCAGCCGCGCAGGATCCGGCTCACGGCCGGCATCGCCACGTACGTCATCAGGACGTTGAACACGCATGCCATGACCGCGCTGCTGAGGAGGAGCGGCAGCGCGGTCAGACGGGGCACGAGGAAGTAGCCGCCGAGGACGGAGATCGGGTAGATCGCCAGGGTCGCGCTGATCGCCATCTTCCATCGCGGCGGCGCCGGCCGCGTCGAGCCCGGTTTGGCGAACCACGTCTCCATACCGGTCAGCCGGCGCCGGGCTATCTCGGTGTGATGGTGCCCCTCGCAGTCCGCGAACCACGCCGCCCGCTCCGGTGACTCCTGCCACTCCCGGCAGGCCTCCGCGTCGCGGAAGCGATGGACGAGGAACCAGGGGGCGTCGCCTCCCGAGGAGCGGAAGAGCCCGTAGCCGAGATGGCCGGGAAAGGTGGCCGCACTGGCGAGGATGCCCTGGGCCCACTTCTCGAAGGCGGCTTCGTATCCAGGCTCCACCCGGCGGGCTATCAGCAGGGTCACCTCGCCGGTGTCGGCGGGGACCGTGGCGTGTTCAAGACTCACAGCGGTCACTCGTACTCCTCGTGATCACGCCGCGCCCGCGCCCACTCTACGCGGAGCCCGCGCCCACGCTTCCGGCCGCCGCCCTCAGTAGTACCGGCGCATGATCTCCCTGGTCCACGCGGGCTGGGTCACGTCGCCGATCGGGCCGAACTCGGCCATGTAGGGCTTGATGTCGAGGACGGGCGTCCCGTCGACCGCGTCGAGGCCCGTCACATGGATGTCGAGTCCGTCGGTCTTGACCAGTCGGCAGCGCGAGACGCCGAGCCGGTTGGGACGGTTCTTGCCGCGCTGGGCGAAGATGCCGACCAGAGGCCAGTCGGTGTTGCCCCGCGGGTGGCGAGCGCCGGTCTCGATCTTCCGGGGTGGGACACGGTCGAAGTGGTACACGACCTCGATGTGCGAGAAGGCGTCGAGGCCGGCGAGCGCGTCGGGGGTGAACCGGCTCCCGTCCAGGCGGATGACGGCGGACACCTCGCCCCAGGCGTCGTCGTAGACCTCACCACGGCCGCCGACGACCCGCCCCACCGGCAGGGAGACGACCTCGAAGGGTGCGGCCCCGAGCGCGCCGTCGACCAGCACATCGCCCGCGTCGGCCCGGTGCACGGAGAGCGGCACGTCGTCACCGGGAATGCCCAGGAGGCGGCCCAACTCGTCGCGCAGCGACCGCGGCAGCCGCTCGACGACGTCCGGCGCACAGGACTCCTCGCAGCTGACATAGCCCATGGGGGAGTGCGGACCGTCGCCCTGCCACTCCGGCCGCGGGCCTGTCGCGGCATCGGGGCCGACCTGCTGCCAGGTCACCCGGCAGTGGCCCTCCGGCAGGCCGAGATCGGTGGCGACCGCGGCGGCGATGCCTTCCAGGGCGGCGCGACCCGGGCTCGGCTCGGGGGACAGGAGGGCGATCACGGGCATGGGACGGCCTTTCCGGAGGGGGTACGGCAGCGCGCGCTGATCACACGCCTGGCGAGGTTACGTCCCTCCGGGCCACGGCATGCAAGATCGGCGGGAATCGTCGCCGTCGGCAATTCTCCGTGCGACGAGGACGCAATTGGCTTGCGGTGCTTGCGCTAGTCTTGCGTGCATGACGCGACGACTTGCTCAGGTGGCCAAGAAGGTGGGGGTCAGCGAGGCCACGGTCAGCCGTGTCCTCAACGGCAAGCCCGGTGTCTCCGAGGCGACTCGGCAGTCCGTCCTGACGGCGCTGGACGTCCTCGGCTACGAGCGGCCCACCCAACTGCGGGGCGAGCGGGCGCGTCTGGTGGGTCTCGTGCTGCCGGAGCTGCAGAACCCGATCTTCCCGGCCTTCGCCGAGGCGATCGGCGGAGCGCTGGCACAGCAGGGGCTGACCCCCGTGCTGTGCACGCAGACGAAGGGCGGTGTGTCGGAGGCCGACTACGTGGAGCTCCTGCTGCAACAGCAGGTCTCCGGGATGGTCTTCGCCGGCGGTCTGTTCGCCCAGGCCGACGCGCCGCACGACCACTACCGGCAGCTCGCCGAGCGGAACGTCCCGGTCGTCCTCATCAACGCCCCCATCGAGGGGCTGGACTTCCCCTGCGTCTCCTGTGACGACGCCGTCGCCGTCGAACAGGCCTGGCGCCATCTCGCCTCGCTCGGACACGAGCGGATCGGCCTGGTCCTCGGCCCCGGCGACCATGTGCCCTCGCGCCGCAAGCTGGAGGCCGCCCGGCTCGCTGCGAAGGCCGCGGGCGGGGAGCTGCCGGAGAAGTTCGTCGAGCGGACCATGTTCTCCCTCGAAGGCGGCCAGGCGGCGGCCGCGCGCCTCCTGGAGCGGGGGGTGACCGGGATCGTGTGCGCGAGCGACCCGCTGGCGCTCGGCGCGATCAGGGCCGCCCGCCGACGGGGGCTGATGGTCCCCGCGGACGTCTCGGTCGTCGGATTCGACGACTCCGCGTTCATGAACTGCACCGAACCGCCGCTGTCCACCGTCCGGCAGCCCATCGAGGCGATGGGGCGGGCCGCGGTCGAGCTCCTCTGCGCCCAGATCCAGGGCACCCACACCCACCCGGGCGAGCTGCTCTTCGAGCCCGAGCTGGTGGTCCGCGGCTCGACCGCCCAGGCGCCCGTCGAATAACGCCGCCGGATCCCGGCAGCCGCACGAGTCCCGGCCCGGCTCCCGCTTCGCGCGGGCTGCCGGGCCGTTCCGCTGCGCCCACCTACCGGCCCACGCGCTTCCGCCCGCTGTCACGGCCGTTGACAAAGTGATGACCCGGTAGAAACCTGTCGGCTTGGCGCTGCAAAGAATCGACCGAGTTACTCAAAAGATTGGGGTCTGTGGCGCCTCCTTCTCGCCAGAAAGATGTCAGGTACCTGGCGAGCGTTCTTGTCATCGTCCGAGCTTCGGATCACGGAACAAGAGGCCATCATGAGAGGGAAACACCACGTCCGCCGACTCATCGCCGGTGCGGTGATGGCGGGCCTGATGTGCGTCGGGCTGCTGCCCGTCGCCGCCGCCCGAGCGGCGGAAGGGCCCAACCTGGCTCTCGGCAGGACCGCGACGGCCGGTGGCGCCCACGGCGCCTACCCGGCCGGCCATGTCACCGACGGCAGTCAACAGTCCTACTGGGAAGGCCCCGCGGGCTCGTTCCCGCAATGGGTCCAGGTCGATCTGGGCGGCGCCACCCGCGTCGACCGGGTCACGTTGAAGCTCCCCACCACCTGGGAGGGGCGCGTCCAGACGCTCAGCCTGCTCGGCAGCGGCGACGGCGGCGCCTTCAGCGCCCTCGCCGGTGCGGCCGCCCGTACCTTCGAGCCGAGCCTGGCGAACACGGTGACCATCGACGTCGCCGCCGCGACGGTCCGCTACGTGCGGGTCCAGGTGAGCGCCAACTCCGGCTGGAACGCAGCTCAGTTGTCCGAACTGGAGGTGTACGGGGAAGGAGGCCAGGGCCCGGTCGATCCGCCGGCCGACGGCACGAACCTGGCACGCGGCAAGCCCGTCGAGGCGACCTCGACGACGCAGAACTACGTCGCGGCCAACGCCAACGACGACGACGTCGCCACCTACTGGGAGTCGGCTGGATTCCCGTCGAGTCTGACGGTGAAGCTCGGCGCCAACGCCGATCTCACCGCCGTCGTGGTGAAACTGAACCCCGCGCAGATCTGGGGCCCGCGCACCCAGGCACTCCAAGTGCTCGGGCGTGAACAATCGGCCTCCGGCTTCACCGTGCTCAAGGAACGCGCCGACTACGCCTTCACTCCCTCGGCCGGGCAGAACACCGTCACCATCCCCGTGACCGGCCGCCACGCGGACATCCGGCTCACCCTCTTCTCCAACACCGGCGCCCCCGGAGGCCAGGTCGCCGAACTCCAGGTCGTGGGCGCCGCGGCGCCGAACCCGGACCTCACCCTCACCGATCTGACCTGGGCGCCGTCCGCTCCGTCCGAGACGGACGCGGTGACGGTGAACGCCACCGTGCGCAACGCCGGGACCGCGCCGTCCCCCGCCACCACGGTGAACGTCAGCCTCGAAGGCGCCGTGGCCGGCTCGGCCCCCGTGTCCGCGCTCGCGGCCGGGGCCTCCGCGACCGTCCCGGTCGCCGTGGGCAAGCGCCCGATGGGCACGTACACCGTCGCGGCGGTCGTCGACCCGACCGGCGCCGTCGTCGAGCAGGACGACAGCAACAACAGCAGGACCGCGTCGACGAAGCTGGTCGTCGGCCAGAGCCCGGGCCCGGACCTGCGGGTCACGGGCATCACCGCCGACCCGGCGGCCCCCGCGGCCGGCGCGTCCGTCGGCTTCACCGTGACCGTGCAGAACCGCGGGACCACCGGCGTCGCGGCCGGCACGGTCACCCGCCTGGCCGTCGGGGGCACCACACTCGACGGTGCCACGGGCGCGATCGCCGCGGGGCAGACGGCCACCGTCGCCATCGCGGGCAGGTGGACGGCCACGAGCGGGGCGGCCACGTTGACCGCGACGGCCGACGCCACGGGCACGGTCGCCGAGACCGACGAGAACAACAACGTCTTCGCGCGCTCGATCGTCGTCGGCCGCGGCGCCGCCGTCCCGTACACCGAGTACGAGGCGGAGAGCGGCCGATACCAGGGCACCCTCCTGACCGCCGATCGGAAGCGCACCTTCGGCCACACCGACTTCGCCTCGGAGTCCTCGGGACGGCAGTCGGTGCGGCTCGACTCCACCGGCCAGTACGTGGAGTTCACCTCGGCCAACGCCGCCAACTCCCTCGTCGTACGGAACTCGATCCCGGACGCGACCGGAGGAGGCGGCCGCGAGGCCACGATCAGCCTCTACATCGACGGCACCTTCGAGCGGAAGCTGACCCTGTCCTCCAAGCACAGCTGGCTGTACGGCACCACCGACAGCCCCGAAGGGCTGACGAACTCCCCCCAGGCGGACGCCCGCCGCCTCTTCGACGAGTCCCACGCACTGCTGCCGCGGACGTACCCGGTGGGCACCACCTTCCGGCTCCAGCGGGACGCCGGTGACACGGCGGCCTTCTACGTCCTGGATCTGATCGACCTGGAGCAGGTGGCCCCGCCCGCGGCCCAGCCGGCCGGATGCACCTCGATCACCGCCTACGGAGCCGTGCCCAACGACGGCATCGACGACACGGACGCCCTCCAGCGCGCCGTCACGGCGGACCAGAAGGGCGAGATCGGCTGCGTCTGGATCCCGGCGGGTCAGTGGCGGCAGGAGCAGAAGATCCTCACCGACGATCCCCTGAACCGCGGCGAGTTCAACCAGGTGGGCATCCGCGACGTCACCATCCGCGGCGCGGGCATGTGGCACTCCCAGCTGTACACCCTCACCCCGCCGCACCAGGCGGGCGGCATCAACCATCCGCACGAGGGCAACTTCGGCTTCGACATCGACCACAACACGCAGATCTCCGACATCGCGATCTTCGGATCCGGCACGATCCGGGGCGGCGACGGGAACGCCGAGGGCGGTGTGGGGCTCAACGGGCGGTTCGGCCAGGGCACCCGGATCAGCAACGTGTGGATCGAGCACGCGAACGTCGGTGTCTGGGCCGGTCGCGACTACTCGAACATCCCCGAGCTGTGGGGGCCCGGCGACGGCCTGGAGTTCACCGGGATGCGCATCCGCAACACCTATGCCGACGGCATCAACTTCGCCAACGGCACCCGTAATTCGACCGTCTCGAACTCGTCCTTCCGGAACACCGGTGACGACGCGCTGGCCGTCTGGGCCAGCCGTTACGTCAAGGACCCGGCGGTGGACATCGGCCACGACAACCACTTCCGCAACAACGTGATCCAGTTGCCCTGGCGGGCCAACGGCATCGCCGTCTACGGCGGCTACGGAAACACCATCGAGAACAACATCATCTCCGACACCATGAACTACCCGGGGATCATGTTGGCGACCGACCATGACCCGCTGCCCTTCTCCGGTCAGACGCTGATCGCCAACAACGCGCTCCACCGCACCGGTGGTGCCTTCTGGGGAGAGGCGCAGGAGTTCGGAGCCATCACCCTGTTCGCGGCGGCCCAGGACATCCCGGGCGTCACGATCCGCGACACCGAGATCCACGACTCGACGTACGACGGCATCCAGTTCAAGGGCGGTGGCGGGGCCTTGCCGGGCGTGCAGATCAGGGACGTCCGCATCGACGGGTCCGTCAACGGCTCCGGAATCCTCGCCCAGGGAGGGGCGCGGGGGAGCGCGACGCTCACGAACGTGACCATCACCGGATCGGCGGAGGGCGACGTCCTGGTCGAGCCCGGATCGCCGTTCGTCATCCACGGGGCGACCGGATGACGGTCCGGCGGCACCGGTAGGAAGCAGGGAGGCCGGCGCACCCGTTCGGACGGGGTGTGCCGGCCTCGTTCGTGCGCCGTGATCTCCACCCAACTGCGCCATGCTGTCAGTGATTTACGGAATCTGCGCGAGATATTGCGTTCACTTGTCGGTGGTGGTTGAGTGTGCCGCGCCCCGCAAGCCGTCGGCGCAGGGGCGACCTCCACGTTCATGCCCGAAGGGGACCACCCATGAGAAGTGCTCGGTTCCGCCGTACCCGCCGCGCCTGCGCGGTCGCCCTCGCCTCGACCCTCACGCTCACCGCGCTCGCCGCCTGCGGCACGAGCAGCAGCGACAACGGAAGCGGTGGATCCGAAGGGGCGGGGTCCTCCGACCCGGCCGCCCCGCTGGACCCGAAGGCCAAGGTGACGATCACCATCGACTGCATGCCGCCGACGGCGAAGGCGGCCGAGCTCAAGGAGTGGAAGGAGGACGTCGCCGAGTTCAACAAGACGTACCCCAACGTCACCATCCAGGGCCGCTCCACCGCCGGCCAGTGCCTGGAGCCCCCGCGCTTCACGGCGATGCTCAAGGCGAAGTCGCAACCGGACGTCTTCTACACCTACTTCACCGACCTGCCGCAGGTGCTCGACAACGACGGCGCGGCGGACATCACGGCGTACGTGAACGACACGAGTGTGCCGCTTCTGAAGGACATCGACCCCGACGTCCTCGGCTCCCTCAAGCACGAGGGCAAGCTCTACGGCCTGCCCACCAGCAACTACACGATGGGCCTGCTCGTCAACCGCAAGCTGTTCCAGCAGGCGGGCCTCGACCCCGACGCCCCGCCGCGCACCTGGGAGGAGGTCCGCGCGGCCGCCAAGAAGATCGCCGGGCTCGGCAACGGCATCGCGGGCTTCGGCGAGTACAGCGCGGGCAACACCGGCGGCTGGCACTTCACCACGCAGATGTACAGCGTGGGCGGTGACGTCGTCGACGCGAGCGGAAGGAAGGCCGCGTTCAACAACGAGCTCGGCAAGCAGGTCGCGAAGAACCTCCACGCCATGCGCTGGGAGGACGACAGCATGGGCAAGACCCAGCTCCTCCAGTGGGGCGACCTGCAGAAGCAGATCGCGACCGACAAGCTCGGCATGTTCCTCGCCGCGCCCGACGACATCGCGTACATGGTCCAGCAACTCGGCGCGAAGTACGAGAACTTCGGCATGGGTCCGATACCAGGCGAGAAGAACACCCTCGCGGGCGGCAACAACTACATGATCAAGAAGGGGATCTCCGGCGACCAGATCAAGGCCGCGATCGCCTGGCTGAACTTCAAGAACCTCTCCGTCGGCAAGGGCCAGTTCAACTGGCCTCGCACCAAGGCGGACAACCTCCCGGTCGGCGTCCCCCAGCCCAACTTCTGGCTGGGCGACTCCAAGAGCAAGGACGACGCCGCCCGCATGCAGAACGCCACCATGCCGGTCGCCAACTTCAAGTCCTTCATGGACAACCCCGTTCCCGGCAAGGCGGAGCCGCCGAAGGCCCAGGAGGTCTACAAGGTCCTGGACAACGTGATGTCCGGCATCCTCACCAACAAGGACGCCGACATCGACAAGCTGCTCGCCACGGCCGAGGCACAGGTCAACCAGGTCCTGGCCAACCAGTGACCGCGATCGGAAGGGGCGGGCTCCACGCCCGCCCCGTGCCGTCCGGCGGTCAGTTCGCCAGGAGCCTGCGACGCAACCTCACCGCCCATGGCTTCCTCATCGGCGCGGTCCTCTGCTTCGCCGTGTTCTCCTGGTATCCGATGGTCAGGGAGTTCCTCCTCGCCTTCCAGAAGACCGAGGACGGACGGACCAGCTGGGTCGGCCTGGACAACCTCGTCACCGTCGCCAACGACCCGGCCTTCTGGCAGGCCTGGCGCAACACGCTCCTGTTCACCGCCCTCGCCCTGCTCCTCGGCTTCGTGGTGCCGTTCGCCGTCGCGATCGTCATCAACGAGTTCCGGCACGGCCAGGGGTACCTCCGCCTGCTCGTCTACCTGCCCGTGATGCTGCCGCCGGTCGCCGCCGTGCTGCTCTTCAAGTACCTCTACGACCCCGGATACGGGCTCCTCAACGAGTTGTTCCGCTTCCTCCATCTGCCCGAGCAGCAGTGGCTCCAGGACCCGGACACCGCCATGCTCGCCGTCGTCATCGCCTCGACATGGATGAACATGGGCGGCGCGACCCTGATCTACCTCGCCGCGCTCCAGGGCATCCCCGGCGAGCTCTACGAGGCGGCCGAGCTCGACGGCGCCGGCCTGCTCCGCAAGATCCGGCACGTCACCGTCCCGCAGACCCGGCTCATCCTCTCGCTGATGCTGCTCATGCAGATCATCGCGACCATGCAGGTCTTCGTGGAGCCGTTCCTGCTGACCGGAGGTACCGGCCCCGAGGGCTCCACCACCACGGTCGTCCACCTGATCTACCAGTACGCCTTCAACTTCAACGACTACGGTGCCGCGGCGGCGCTCGGCCTCCTCCTGCTCGTACTCCTCGCCGGATTCTCGGCGGCGTACGTGAAGCTCAGCCGCGCCGACGACGAGTAGGAGCCGGAGGCCCGCCATGTCCACACGTACGCTCATCTCGCCCGCCCAGCGCGCGACCCGCCGAGGCAGGGTGCTGTACCGGGCGACCCTCGCCGTGGTCCTCGGAGGGGTCACCCTGGTGTTCCTCGGGCCGCTGTACTGGATGGTGTCCAGCGGCTTCAAGGACACCCAGGAAGTCGTCCGCACGCCCCCGACCCTTGTCCCCGGATCCTTCGCGCCGGAGAACTACTCCCGCGCCTGGGACGTCATGGACCTCTCCACGCTGCTGTTCAACACGCTGTACTACGCGTTCGGCGCCCTCGCCTTCCAGCTCGTCCTCGACGTGGCGGCCGCCTACTCGCTCTCCAGGCTCCGCCCGGTGCTCGGCAAGGCGATCCTCGGCATGATGCTCGCGACGCTGATGATCCCGGCGACCGTCCTGGTCGTGCCCCAGTACCTGACGGTGCTCGACGTACCGGTCGTCGAACGGAACCTGCTGAACACGCCCTGGGCGATCTGGCTGCCTTCCGTCACCAACGCCTTCAACATCTTCCTGCTGAAGCGATTCTTCGACTCGATCCCGAAGGAGCTGCTCGACGCCGCATCGATGGACGGCGCCTCCCCGACGCGGGTCCTCCGGTCGATCGTGCTGCCCATCTCCCGGCCGATCCTGGGCGTCGTGTCGATCTTCGCCGTCGTGGGGGTCTGGAAGGACTTCCTCTGGCCGATGCTCACGCTGCCCGACCCCGCGAAGCAGACCCTCAACGTCGGCATCTACTCGCTGTCCAACGGCGTCCCGGTGAACGTCCTCATCGCCGCGCTCACGATCGCCTCCCTGCCGACCCTGATCGTCTTCCTGGTCTTCCAGCGCAACATCATGAGCGGTCTCACCGCCGGCGGGCTCAAGGGCTGACCACGTCGAGCCCCCGCCCCTCCGGCGCTGTAGATCCCCCTGCCCGAAAGGACCGTCACGTGGCAGCCCCTCACGACTGGTGGCGCGACGCCGTCATCTACCAGGTGTACCCCCGCAGCTTCGCCGACGGCGACGGAGACGGGACCGGTGACCTCGCCGGTGTCCGGGCGCGACTGCCCTATCTCGCCGAACTCGGCGTCGACGCCGTGTGGTTCACCCCCTGGTACGTCTCACCCCTGGTCGACGGCGGGTACGACGTCGCCGACTACCGCACCGTCGACCCCGCCTTCGGCACCCTCGCCGAGGCCGAGAAGCTGATCGCGGAGGCCTCCGGGCTCGGCATCCGGGTCATCGTCGACATCGTCCCCAACCACGTCTCCGACCAGCACGCCTGGTTCCGCGCCGCGCTGGACGCCGGGCCCGGCAGCGCGGAGCGCGAGCGCTTCCACTTCCGGCCGGGCCGCGGCGCCCACGGCGAACTCCCGCCCAACAACTGGCCCTCCCAGTTCTCCGGCCCCACCTGGACCCGCGTCCCCGACGGCGAGTGGTACCTCCATCTGTTCACCCCCGAGCAGCCCGACCTCAACTGGGCCCATCCGCAGGTGCGCCGGGAGCACGAGGACGTGCTCCGCTTCTGGTTCTCCCGCGGCGTCGCCGGCGTCCGCATCGACTCCGCGGCCCTGCTCGCCAAGGACCCCGCCCTCGCCGACTTCGAGGAGGGCGTGGACCCCCACCCGTACATCGACCAGGACGACCTCCACGACATCTACCGCTCCTGGCGGGCGGTCGCCGACGCGTACGGAGCCGTCTTCGTCGGCGAGGTCTGGCTCCCGGACGCCGAACGCTTCGCCCGCTACCTGCGCCCCGACGAGCTGCACACCGCCTTCAACTTCAACTTCCTCGCCTGCCCCTGGGATCCGGCCCGGCTGCGCCGCACCATCGACGACACCCTGGCCGAGCACGCCCCCGTCGGAGCCCCCGCCACCTGGGTCCTCTGCAACCACGACGTGACGCGGACCGTGACCCGGTACGGGCGTACGGACACCGCCTTCGACTTCACGACGAAGGCGTTCGGGACCCCGACCGACCTCGCCCTCGGCACCCGCCGGGCCCGCGCGGCCGCCCTGCTGACGCTCGCCCTGCCCGGTTCGGTGTACGTGTACCAGGGCGAGGAACTGGGGCTGCCCGAGGCCGACATCCCACGGGCGAGGATCCAGGACCCGATGCACTTCCGCTCCGGAGGCACCGACCCCGGACGCGACGGCTGCCGCGTCCCGCTGCCCTGGGCCGCGGATGCCCCGCACTTCGGCTTCGGGGCCCCCGCCGAGCCGTGGCTTCCCCAGCCCGAGGACTGGGCCCGCTACGCCGTCGACCGGCAGCGCGCCGACCCGGAGTCGATGCTCGCGCTGTACCGGACGGCCCTGGCTCTGCGCAGGTCGGAGGAGGGCTTCGGCGACGGCCCTCTGACCTGGCTGCCCGCCGATGAAGGGGTCCTCGCCTTCGCGCGGACGGGCGGCCTGCTCTGCCTGGCCAATCTCTCCGCCACCCCCGTCGCTCTCCCGCCGTACGAGACGCTGCTCCTCGCCAGCGCCCCGCTCGACGCGGCGGGCCGCCTGCCGTCCGACACCACGGTGTGGCTGCGCGCGCCGCGAAACGCGGGGTGACGGGGGGTGCCGAGCTCAGGCCCGGGAGGCGTCCCCGAGACGGTCGCGCTGGATGCGGTGGGCGAGGGTGCGCCGCGCCGAGGGAGACCCGGTCGGGGTGACCTTCGCGGGGACGTCGAGACCCCGGCTGATCACGTCGTACGCGTCCCGGAAGGCGGTGGGCAGCCGCTTCCGGTGCCGTAGCAGGTCCTCCTCGACCAGGCGCCGCAGCTCGTCGACGTCCCGCGGCGTGAAGCGCTTCTTCCCACGGGCGATCGCCTCGACGTGGCGCGCACAGCGCGCCGTGCCGGCGCAGCTCTCGGCGATCTCCTCGGCGAGACCCCACAACCGTCCTTCGAGCCACGGGATGTCGCGCTGATCGAGGGAGAGCTCCATGGGTGCCTGCGGTGGATCGGCCGGCTTGTGCTTCGCCACCTGTTTGGACACCGCCGGCTGGCTCATGTCGGCGATCCGGGCGATCCGGTCCTGCGTCCAGCCGAGGCTCGCGAACAGCTGGATCATCTCGGCGCGCAGCTGCCGCATCTCCTCGCCCGCGCGGATGACCTCGTTCATCGCGGCGAGCATCCGCTCCGCCTGTTCTTCGGTCAGTGTGTCGTCCGCGCCTGTCATGACTCGGTTATACACCCTGGGACACGCGACATAACCCGGTTGTACAACTCGGTTATGAGTGGCAGGATCCAGGCCATGCCCTCCTTCACCGCGTCCGAATTCACCGCGTCTGACGGAACCCGCCTCGCGTACCGCACGGAGGGAGCGGGCGACCCCGTCGTCTGCCTCCCCGGAGGCCCCATGGACTCCCGCTACCTCGGTGACCTCGGCGGACTCTCCGCCCACCGCCGCCTGATCCTCCCGGACCCGCGCGGGACCGGCCGGTCGGCGGTCCCCGAGGACGCCTCCTCCTATCGCTGCGACCGCCTCGTCGACGACGTCGAGGCCCTGCGCGAGCACCTCGGGCAGCCGCGGATGGATCTGCTCGGCCACTCCGGCGGCGCGAACCTCGCGGTGCGGTACGCGGCCCGGTATCCGGAGCGCGTCGGCAGGCTCGCCCTGATCACCCCCGGCACGGCGGCCGTCGGCATCGCGATCACCGGCGAGATGCGGCGCGAGGGGGCACGACGGCGCAGCGACGAGCCGTGGTTCCCGGCGGCCTACGCCGCGCTGGAGGCGATCACCGAGGGCACCGGCAGCGACTGGGAGGCCATCGCCCCCTTCTTCTGGGGACGTTGGGACGCGGCGGCGCGGGAGCACCACGCGGCGAGCCGGCCGGACAACGCGGAGGCCGTCGCGGGCTTCGGCGCCGAAGGGGCCTTCGACCCGCCGGCCACCCGTGCGGCACTGGCCGCGTTCCATGCCCCCGTCCTGCTGCTCGCCGGGGAGTTCGACCTCAACAGCCCGCCCGCGTCGACCGCCGAGTTCGCCGGACTCTTCCCCGACGCCTCACTCGTCGTGCAGGCCGGGGCCGGCCACTACCCCTGGGTCGACGACCCCGAGCGGTTCGTCGGCACCACGGCGGCCTTCCTGCGCTGACGGTGCGTGCCCGGGGTGTATCCGAACGCGCGCCGGAACACCTCGATGAACGCACTGGCGGACGACCAGCCGCAGCGGTGCGCCACCGTGGTGACGGGCATGTCGTCGGCCAACATGCGCAGGGCGTGGTAGAGGCGTGCCTGGGTGCGCCACTGAGGGAAGGTCATGCCGAGTTCGGCGCGGAAGAGCCGGCTGAGTGTGCGTTCGCCCGCTCCGGTCGCGGCGCCGAGTTCGGCCAGGGGCCGGGGGTCGGCCGGGTCCTCGCGCAGGATCGCGCAGACGGCCGCGAGCCGGGGATCGGCCGGGGCGGGCAACCGCAGGGGCTGCTGGGGTGAGGCCCGCAGCTGGTCCCGTAGCACGCCGAGGAGCCGGTGGCGTTCGGGACCGGTGTCGTCGGGGGTGCGCGTATAGGCGAGGATCAGCTCGCGCAGGAGCGGGCTGACGGCGAGGACGGTGGGGGCGTCCAGACCAGGTGGGTTGTCGTCGGCGGGCAGGCCGATGAGGTGCAGGTCCAGGTGGCCGTGGGCCCTGTGCGAGTGGACTGTTCCCGCCGGGACCCAGATGGCGCGCGTGCCCGGGGCGAACCAGGTGCCGGCGTCGGTCGTGACGGCCAGGACACCCGACCCCGCGTAGACGATCTGGTGGTCGTCGTGGCGGTGCGCGTCGATACGGTCCCCGGCGGCCAGGACCTGGGCGCGGGTCGGGGCCTGCGGCGTATGGCGGACGGAATCGGGCCGGCGGATATTCGACACAACTGGGCAGCTTATCGAAAGCGCGACATGCGACCGTGTTGCCACGATCGGACGGTGTCGAAGAAACGGACGGCCCCGCGCAACAGACCCCTCACGCTCATGTCCCTGGGACACGCCTGCGTGGACGTCTACCAGGGAGCGGTGGCCGCCCTGGTGCCGTTCTTCGTCTCCGAGCGGGCGTACACCTATGCCGCCGCCTCCGGTCTGGTGCTGGCGGCCTCACTGCTGTCGTCGGTGGTTCAGCCGCTGTTCGGGGCGCTCACCGACAAGTGGGCCATGCCGTGGCTGCTTCCCGTGAGCGCGCTGCTCGGCGGAGCCGGTGTCGCGATGAGCGGCGTCGGCGGCTCGTACGCCGTGACCCTGTGTGTCGTCGCCGTGTCCGGCATCGGCGTCGCCGCGTACCACCCCGAGGCCGCCCGCGTGGCGCGTCACGCGAGCCGTGGCAGCCATACGGCGATGGGCTGGTTCTCGCTCGGCGGCAACCTGGGCTTCGCCACCGCACCGTTGCTGGTCGCCGCCGTCATCGCCACCGGTGGCCTGGGCGCCACGCCGCTGCTGGTCGTCCCCGCCCTCGCGGGCGCGGCCCTGTGCGCGGCAGCGCTACGTGCCGTCGAAGCGCCGGCCGCGCCGGGAGTGTCCGACGCGGCTCTCGGCGCGAGTGAGACCGCGGGCAGGGACGACTGGGCGTCCTTCGCCCGACTGTCCGGTGCCGTCGTCTGCCGGTCGATCGTCTTCGTCGGCCTGAGCACGTTCCTCTCGCTGTACGCGCGCCAGCGCACCGGCGGCGGCGAAGTCTCGGGCACGGCCGCCCTGTTCGTGCTCTATCTCGGGGGCGCGGTCGGCACGGTCGCCGGAGGCAGGCTGGCCACCCGCCACCGGCGTGTCACGGTCGTGCGGTGGTCGTACGCCCTGACCGTCCTCGCCGTGGCCGGCGTCGTCCTGGTCCCAGGCCCGCTCCTCTATGTCTTCGTGGCGCTCACCTCGGCCGGTCTGTACGTGCCGTTCTCGCTGCATGTGACGCTCGGTCAGGACTACCTTCCCCGGCGCGTCGGCACCGCCGGGGGCGTCACGCTGGGCCTGACCGTCAGCATCGGCGGCCTGGCAAGCCCGCTTGTCGGAGCCGTCGCCGACGCCACGTCACTGCAGACCGCCCTCGCACCCCTGATCGCCCTGCCGGCCCTCGGCTGGCTGCTTCTGCGCACGCTGCGCGAACCCGTGGCGCCCGGCCTGCCCACGGCTCCGCAGGCCGGCCCTCGCATGCCGCTGCGGCCTGACCGCCGATGAGTCGTCATGGCGGGACGCCGGAGGTGCGACACGCCGACGGCCGTGGTGAACCCGGGAAGGCCCCGTCACCAAGCTGTGAAGGTGCGGCGGGACTCTGGTGGTCAGTCCAGCGCACTCGCCACTCACCGGGGGACCCAGACCATGAGCACCGTATGCAGAGCCGCCGCCGTCCTTGCCGCCGTCACCATGTCCGCCCTCGCCCTGACCGCCTGCGGCCCGACCGGGGACGATGCGGCGGGCGGGGCCGGGAAGCCGACCACGAGCCCGACGAAGCCGACGACCCCGCCGAAGCCCACCACCCCGCCGACGTCTCCCGGCAAGAAGCCCTCCGGCGGGAGTGACGGCTCGTCAGCCGACCCCGACCACGCCGTGTTTCCCTGCAGCACCTTCGACGTGACGTTCGCCGCGAACCTGGCGGAGTCCACGACGAGCAGCTACCTGCTGAAGATCACCAACAAGAGCGCCAAGGCATGCAAGGTTTTGGGACATCCGGTCGTGACCTTCGGCGACCTGGACGGACAGGCGACCGAGCGGGGCGCGGCCCCCGGCATCGAGGACGCGATCAGGCTCGAGCCGGGGCAGTCCGCCTACGCCGGCCTGATGGGTGGTACGAACGACGGCACGGGAAGGACCGTCCACTCGATCGCGATGACCATGAACACCGAGTCCGACCTGGAACAGACGCCCCTGACGGCGTCGACGCCCAGTCTGTACGTCTCGCCCGCCAGGAACTCGGTCACGGCCTGGGTGAACAACGCCGAGGACGCCCTCAGCCTGTAGGCGGCCTTCCGGCGGCCGGACGGTGCCCGCGTCACGGCCGCACGGCGCGGGCGAGTGATCCCTCGCCCGCGCGGGTCCTCGGGAAGATCTACGGGCCGTAGAGCGCTTACGGTTACAGCGATCGCACGCGACAGAAGGACGGGCGCCGGGCATGAAGATCGATCTCACGGACACCACCTCCAGCAAGATCAACAAGGCGATCGTCGAGGGCCGCAGGGCCGTCGGCACACCTGCCGTCGGCATGGTGCTCACGCTCGTGATCGTCACGGACGAGGAGAACGCCTACGATGCGCTGAAGGCCGCCAACGAGGCCTCCCGCGAGCACCCCTCCCGCACGCTCGTCGTCATCAAGCGCCACGTGCGCTCGCCCCGGGGGCGTCACGAGACGCGCCTCGACGCGGAGGTCCGCGTCGGCAGCGACGCGGGCTCGGGTGAGACCGTCCTGCTGCGTCTGCACGGTGAACTCGGCGCCCGCGCCGACTCGGTGGTACTGCCCCTGCTGCTTCCGGACGCGCCCGTCGTCGTCTGGTGGCCGGCCGAGGCCCCCGACGTACCCTCGACGGATCCGCTCGGCCGGCTCGCCCAGCGCCGGATCACCGACGCGTACGCCGTCGAGGACCCCCTCGCCGCACTCGCGGTCCGCGCGGCCTCCTACGCCCCCGGGGACACGGACCTCGCCTGGACCCGGCTCACGCCCTGGCGTTCGATGCTGGCCGCCGCACTGGACCAGGCGCGGGCGACCGTCGTCTCGGCCGCTGTGGAGAGCGAACCAGACAACCCGAGCGCCGAACTGCTGGCCCGCTGGTTCGAGGACCGGCTGCGGGTGCCGGTCGAACGGGTCGTCAGCGACGGCCCGGTCGTCACCGCCGTGCGCCTCGGCACCCCCGACGGAGAGATCGTGATCGACCGCCCGGAAGGCCCGATCGCCAAGCTGGCGATTCCCGGCCAGCCGAGCCGCGTCCTCGCCCTGAAGGTACGCACGACGGCCGAGTTGATCGCGGAGGAGCTGCGCAGGCTCGACCCCGACGAGACCTACGCCTCGGCCCTGCGCGCCCAGTCGCCCGTGGCTCCATAGGCCTCAGTCCGGGGCGGAGAACCGGCGTACGTATCGCTTCTGCCAAGGCGTCTCGACCGCACGGGGTTGGTAGCCGTCGCGGACGAACTCCACCGCCCGGTCGGCCGGGACGCCGTCGAGCACCGCGAGGCAGGCGAGCGCCGTACCGGTCCTGCCGATGCCGCCCCCGCATGCCAGTTCCACGCGCTCCTGCCCGGCCCGGGACAACGCCTCGGTGAGGACGTCCCGGGCTTCCGCGGGGTCGGCCGGAAGCCGGAAGTCCGGCCAGCGCAGCCAGCGCGACTCCCAGTCCGTCTGCGGCGGGCGCCTGCCGAGCAGATGGACGGCGAACTCGGGGGCGGGGCCCGGCGGCAGAGGGTGCCGGAGGCCGCGCCCCCGCACCACGCGTCCGGAGGGCAGACGCAGCACTCCGGGGGCGGTCGGCTTCCACAACTCGGTCACGGGACCACCGTAATCGGCACCGCCCGAACCTGTGCCCCGAACTCATTGACACCCGTACGTCCCACCCCGACACTCATGCCACCTGCCAGTGAAGCAATCTTCACCAGGCGAACGAGCCGCTCGTGATTCACGGACACACATTGACCTCCACCTCCTCCCCGCGCTCCGCACACCTTCCGCACGGTTCGGCGCGGTCCGCGTCTCCGCGATCTGGTTCGTCCTCACCGCCGCGGGCGCCCTCCTCCTCAAGGCCCAACTGCCGCTCGGCGTCACCTATGCCGTCGTCGTGGTCACCGGAGTCTGGCTCTTCAGCGCCCAGGTCATGGTCTACGCGGCCACCAGCACCGTCTACCGCGACAGCGAGCGCGCCGCGGGCCTCGGGATGGTCACCGGGATGGGCCGCACCGGCGCCGTCGTGGGCCCTTGGCTGGTCGGGGTGCTCGCGTCCAACGGCAACCAGGGCTGGGGCTTCACCGCCTTCGCCCTGGCCGGCCTGGTGGGCGCGAGCGCCATCGCGCTCGTCCCGCTCGCCCGCCGGATCGGGCGTGGGTGGCGGCGCCGCGAAGGCCTCCGCACCCGCCGTCGGCCTGGCCGCCCAGGACTGACCG